>JBOGUE010000723.1:0-4863 GCA_050695955.1 Thermomicrobiales bacterium
CCGAGTACCAGGCCATGTTCAACCAGGCCATGTCGGAGGGCACCCGCAACGCCACCCCCGGCATCGCCGAGGCCGGCGACTTCGCCCGGTTCACCTGGGTGGTCGACGTCGGCGGCGGTGACGGCACGCTGCTCGCCGGGGTCCTCGCCGCCCACCCTCACCTGCGCGGCACCGTGTTCGACACCCACGATGGCATGCAGGCCGCCCCGGGCACTCTCACGAGGGCCGGGCTCGCCGACCGAGCAGCGGCCGAGGCCGGCGACTTCTTCGCGGCGGTGCCCAGCGACGGCGACGCCTACGTGCTCTGCCGGATCCTGCACGACTGGGACGATGCGGCGGCCGGGCGGCTGCTGGAGCGGTGCCGGGCGGCCATGCCGGCGTCGGCCCGCCTGCTGGTGGTGGACAAGCTCCTGCCGGAGCGCGTCGCCGACAACCCGAGCGCCATCTTCCTCGACCTCGACATGCTGGTGGAGGTCGGCGGCCGGCAACGCTCGGCGGCAGAGTACCGGACGCTCTTGGCGCGCCACGGCTTCCACCTCGAGGAGGTCGTCGACCGGGCGCCCGCGTCGAGCGTGCTGGTGGCGCGCCCCGTGACGTAGCCCTTCGGATCGCGTCGCAACAACGACCCAGCCTGTCGAAAAGGGCCCATGCCAGGAGCGGCCATGGCAACGCAGCGACTCAGATCCGAACGTATCGGCAGCGCCACGTTCGCGTCAGTCCGGGACATTCTGGCCCTGTTCGGCATCGCCGAGCGCGAAGACTATGGGCCTGTCGAAGACGACATCCTCAAGGCGATCCGCGCTCACGGATGGGAACCAAGCGTCGAGCGAGAGACGGATCCGCCCGGCTGGAAAGCCGAGATTACGGAGTGGCGCTCGGTGTCTCAGTCGCAGACCGCTGTTGCCCACGATCCTGATCGGACGACGGCGGTGCTCCGCGCCCTTCGCCGAGCCTTGTCCTGGCCTAGCCCCGAGGAAGACGTCCGGGCGTTCGAGGAACAGACGCAATCCCTGCTGGGTTTGAGCGCCGACGAGTTCTTGGAGAAGTGGCGCGCCAACGAGCTATCCGCCGACGATCCGCGCATCGTCCATCTCCTGATCGCGCGCCCCCTTGGTTGGTAGCCGCTATTGAGAGACCGTCTAGGCCTTTCACGATGCTCTCCAACCTGCGCTCGCACGCGTCATGCCGGCAACTTCTCGATGGTCCACGTCGTGTAGGGGCGGACCTCCGTGTCCGCCCTGGTTCGATGGCAGGGATATTGACAGTTCCAGCGGCGTCGGCATTCGCCACTGGGCGGACACGGAGATCCGCCCCTACCACGGTCCGTCGTCCCTGACCCCTGACCCCTGCGGGCCCAGGGCCTGCCGAGCAGTACCGAGCACAAGACAAAGCGTCATCGGTTCGACAGGAGATTCTAGAAACCCCCTGGAGCGATAAAACGCCTTCGCCTCGTCCGAGATGGCGTGGACGAGGATCGCCTTGATCCCGGCGATCTCGGCGGCGTGCAGAACGCGCAGGACGGCATCGCGCAACAGCGCCGTGCCGATGCCGTGACCCTGATAGGCGCGGTCGGTCGCTAGGCGGCCCAGCACCATCACCGGGACCGGGTCCGGCATGTTGCGTTGCATCGCTTTGGGCGCCGCGTCGCGCACGATCGCCCCGGACGCCAGGCAGTAATAGCCGACTACGCGCTTGCCGGCACACACCACGTAGGTGCGTGACGCACCGCTTGCTTCGTTCTGGAGTGCCCGGCGTTTGAGCCACGCATCGAGAACAGGGACGTCGCAATCGAACGGATCAAGGTCGTGCGCGGCCGTCAAGCGGGCCGGAGCCGTGAGTCCGGCGATCGTCATTCCCAGGGGGCGGTGGTCAGCATCAACCGACGCAACTCCGCCGAGGGAGCCGGCGGGTCGTCGAGCATCGCGTTGAACCGATCGAACGCCTCTGGATCGAGCCGGAAGAAGACCCGATCGAGCAGGACGTCCTCGGCTTCCCGGCACGCGGCGTCAAGCATGAAGTCGGAGCGGCTCTTGCTGAGTGATTGCGCCGCTTGGTCGATCAGATCGCGCTGCCGCCGGCTGGCGCGGATGTTGATGGCTTGATCGCGAATGGTGGAATGCTCCTTGGTCTGCACCACGGCGATACCCTTTCTGCCCATCTACCTACGCGCATACCCTACGATATTGTGTAGCAAATGTCTACACAACGATGCCCGTCGCTTTCCGCCGTGCGGATCAGGCCACAATCCTCATTGTCCGTCCCCGGCGGCATCCGGTTCTGGGCGTTACGCGGCGTCATCCGCCTCAGCAGATTGTCCGTTAGTATGATGCGCACGTCCGGACGCCCCAGGCGGGGCCCGGTCGACTCGCGTTGGATCGAGGAGGGAGCATCGATGCGCCACCCGTTCGCGCTGTTGTCCGTCCTGCTCGCGCTCGTCACCGTCGCGGTCGCCCAAGACGCCACCCCTGCGCCGCCGACCGACGAGGTCGTCCAATTCGCCGACGATACCTACGCCTTCGTCAGCAGCGGCTACGTCTCCTTCTTCATCGTCACCGACGAGGGGGTGATCGCCACCGACCCCTCCAGCCAGTTCGACACCGAGCGGGCGGCGCGCTACGAAGCGGCTATCACCTCGGTCACCGACCAACCCGTGCGCTACCTGGTCTACTCCCACGACCACGCCGACCACGCCACCGGCGGCGACGTCTTCGCCGATACCGCCACCTTCATCTCCCATCGCAACGCCGTCGCCAAGATCGCGGCCCTCGCCGACCCGCGCACCCCCGTGCCGACGATCGCCTTCGACGACTATTTGATGTTGGAACTCGGCGGCACGACCATCGAGCTCTACTATGCCGGCCGCAACCACTCCGACAACAGCGTCGTCATCCTCCACCCGGCGCAGCGCATCCTCTTCGCCGTCGACTTCATCCCGGTCGACTCACTCCCCTTCCAAACCCTGCCCGACTTCTACCCCGACGAGTGGATCGCCTCGCTGACCTGGGTCGAGGAAAACCTCGACTTCGATACCCTCGTCATCGGCCACCCCCCGGTCTCCGGCGCCAAAGCCGACGTCGCCGAAATCCGGGCCTACGTCGAAGCCCTCATCGCCGCCGTCCAAGCCGCCCAAGACGCCGGCCACGCCGATAACTCGCCCGAAATGGTAGAGGCGGTCCGCGCCAACCTGGAACCCGAGTACGGCGCCTGGGCCAACTTCGACGAATGGCTCCCCCTCAACATCGAGGGCCTCCTCCGCATCTGGTCAGAGACAACCGCAACGCCAGCGCCGTAACGAACGCGGGACGGCCATACGATGCTCATCGGATGCGCCGCGGTGATGCTGTTCGGCGAAATGAGCGGCGCACCCGGTGCGAAGTCAGTCGGATTGATCCGACTTCCGGGAATGAGCCCGAGGATGCATCCCTGGGCGGCGCCCGATGTCCGCCACGGTCCGATCATTTTCGCGAATGCCATCATCCCCCGGCGGCGCCCAATGCCCACGCCCGTCCGATGATCTCCACAGACGCCATCATCGCGCGTCTCCTACCGCCTACCCGGCATTCCGACCGCTCAGATTCAGCGTTGTAGTTTCTTTCATCGGTGGCGTTGTTTCTTCCAATGCGACGATTTTACCATTGGAAGAAAGGCGCGCTATGCTGATATGCTCAAGTTGGAACGGAATCGCCCGTTCCTTGAGCGAAATAGCTCGGGTCGACCCCGAGAAAGGAGCCCTGATTGACCGACGTGGTAAGCCCCAGCACCAGCACCAGCACCGGCGCTGACCGCTCAAACGCCGACATCCTCCCCTTTCGCATCGAGATCCCCCAAGCCGACCTCGACGACCTGCGCGAACGCCTCGCCCGCACCCGCTGGCCAGACGAGCTCCCCGGCGTCGGCTGGACCCGCGGCGTCCCTGTCAGCTACCTCAAGGAGTTGGCCGACTACTGGCGCACCAGCTACGACTGGCGCGCCCACGAAGCCAAACTCAACCAGTTCCCCCAGTTCACCACCGAAATCGACAATCAGACCATCCATTTTCTCCACGTCCAGTCCCCCGCACCTAACGCCACGCCCCTGATCATCACCCACGGCTGGCCCGGTTCATTTGTCGAGTTCCTGCAGATCATCGGCCCCCTCACCGACCCCCGTGCCCACGGCGGCGACCCCGCCGATGCCTTCCACCTCGTCATTCCCGCGACTCCCGGCTTCGGCTTCTCCGGCCCCACCGGCGAAACCGGCTGGAACACCGAGCGCATCGCCACGGCCTGGGCTGAGCTGATGCGCCGCCTTGGCTACGAACGCTACGGCGCCCAAGGCGGCGACTTCGGCGCCTTCGTCTCCGTGGAGCTCGGGCGCGTCGCGCCCGATCGCGTTATCGGCGTTCACCTCAACGCGGCCACCTACGGCTTCATCCCCTTCGGGGAAGTCGCCGAGGAGGAGATGGCCACCCTCACCGACGTCGAGAAAGCTCGCCTCGCCCGCCTGGGCAACTACTTCAGCGACGGCAGCGGCTACTTCCAGATTCAGGCCACCCGGCCGCAAACCATCGCCTACGGCCTCGCCGATTCGCCGGCCTTCCAGCTCGCCTGGATCGTCGACAAGTTCAAGGAATGGACCCACCCCACCGCGGCGCTGCCCGAGGAGGCCATCGACCGCGACGACATCCTGACCGACGTCATGCTCTACTGGCTCACCGGCACCGGCGCCTCCGCCGCCCACCTCTACTACGAGAATATGCACGCCGGCACCTGGCGCCAGGAGCCGGCCACCACCCCAACCGGCGTCGCCGTCTTCGCCGAAGACGTCGCCATCCGCCGCTACGCCGAGTACGGCAACAACATCGTCCACTGGACCGACTTCGAC
>JBOGUE010000724.1:0-1720 GCA_050695955.1 Thermomicrobiales bacterium
CTGCTATGCACATCACCCACGGGCGCCTCGAACGGTGTGACAGGGTACGCGTGCGGCACAAAGCCCTGCGGCAACTTGCGGTGCCCCCACGGCTGGTTCGGATCGTTCTCGGTTGGCCAGTCAAAACCGGCGCTGGCCAGGTCCAGTGGTTCGAACAGCCGGCTCCGGATCAGCGACTCCCACGACTGATCGGTCACGCGCTCAATCATGGCGGCAACAATCGTGTATCCCGCGTTGGAGTAGACGTTCCCGGACCGGGGGGTCACAAACGGTTCTTGCCGGAGCAACCACTCGGCAAAGGCGAGACGTTGGTCGCGGGCTGAGCCGCCGAAGGGCGGGAGTTGGGCGAATCTCGCGTGGCCGACGAATGGGTCAATGCCCGCTCGATGGGCGAGCAGGTCCTCGAGCCAGATAGCGCGCAGCGCCGGATGGATCGTGGTGGCAACCCCCGGCAGGATATCGGCCGGCGTTGCATCCCAACCGAGCCCTCCCTCTTCCACGAGAGTCGCCACGACCGTCGCCAGCATCGGTTTGGCGATGGACCCGAGGTGAAATCAATCCTCCAACGTAACCCGGTCGGTGGTGCCCACATTCCGGATACCCGTTGCGCCGGCGGCCAGCAGCCCATCGCGGCACGCGACAGCGGCAACGAGTGCCGGGTACCCATGCGCTTGGTTCGCCCCTTCGAGCAGTTCGTTGAGGGAGTCGACTCGTGTCTCTATGGACATCCGGCGACTTTATCCTCACCGCGTGCCTCAGCGGCCAACTCCTCCAAGAAACGTTGAGAGGCTGGCTTGGCAACGATGGCGTCCCATTCCCGTTCTGCCAATTCGCGCTGGATTACTTCAGCGATGGCGTCCTGCTGATCCGGCGGAAGCTGCTCGACCTGCGCCACGACCCGCTGCAAGGTTTCAGTCATTGTTGCCCCTCGTGGTGAACATTAGGGAGACCGTGCAACCGCGATCTTCAGCGAGTAGATCAATGCCGGGGTGTGGGCGGCGTCCTGCTGCTCGTAGGCATAGATGCTTGAGCGGTCGTCCGTCCGCTGCTCGTAGGCGGCGGGACCCGCGAGGCGCATCCGCCTCCGATCGGTGTGGGCCCGCACGCGGTTGCTGATGCACAGCGGTCTGCCCCTACCGAGGCCGCGCCCGCGGCAGCACGCCCGCCAGCGCCGCAAGGTTCATCAACACCAACCGGGCGTGTTCAGGGTCGCCAGGTCGCACCGTTTCAACGTCGGCGAAACAGACGCCGAGTTCCTCGACGATCGCGCCGTCGCGCACCAGCAGTTCTCGGCCAAAAGCCGCCCGCACCCGCGCGGCGACCGCTGGGTCATCCGCGCGCACAACGCCCGAGGCTGTTACTTCTCCAACGACATTGCCGGTCGCCAACTCGACGAGATCGTAGACTGCCGTAGCCAACTCCCTGACCCCTGACTCCTAGCTCCCAGCTCCCAGCTCCCAGCTCCCAGCGCCTAGCCCCTATCGACGCCACTCGCCGGACCGGCCGCCGGACTTCTCTTCGAGGCGGATCGCGTCGATCGTCATGCCCCGGTCGACGGCTTTGACCATGTCGTAGATGGTGAGAGCTGCCGCTGAGACGGCGGTCAACGCCTCCATTTCGACGCCGGTTTTGCCGCGGGTCTGGACGCGCGCCTCGATCTCGACCTGACTCTTCGAGTCGTCGAGGCGAAAGTCGACTTCAATCGAGGTCAGCATAAGTG
>JBOGUE010000725.1:0-9904 GCA_050695955.1 Thermomicrobiales bacterium
GCCTGCGGCAGGCTGGCGTCGATGGCCTGCAGGAGCCGCTCCCGCAGATCGACCGAGTACGTCTTCATGGCCCGTCCCTCCTGTGCGGACCATATTATCCGCAATTCGCTCTAATCCTCCGACTAAACATCGCTGACCGCGAAGCTTTGGGAGTCGCTCAGACCGGCCGCGTGGACCGGAAAGGGCGCATGTTGCTCATGGGTGCGCACCGTCGCCAGCAACACTTGATCCATAAAGTGCCCGATCTCAACGAAAACGCGGGCGGCGTGCTTCGCCGCAAGCCCTTCATCGTCGATCAGACCCAGCACCGCACGCAGTACCGGGAACCGAAAATAGAGAAACGCCTCGACCGTCTCGACCGCGCTCAAGCCGGCTCGCCCACCGGCACGGCCGTAGTGCTCCCCGATCTGCTGCCCCTCGCGCAGATAGTCCACGCGATCGCGCTCAGCCTGGACCAAGGCATAACGAACGGCGAGGTCCACCAATCGCCGCCCCAAACGACGGTAGTCGTCCTGGGTGGCGGCGCTGAACACCTTGAACCAGCGCCGCTCGCGCGCCGCGCGCATGTATTCGTCCTCATAGGCCATCAACGAGCGATCGGTCAGCGCCTGCCGGCTGACTCGCGGCCGCTCCTGCTGTCCCGCGCTCCGCCCCAGCAGCGCCCGCAGATCCGCTTCGAGGTAACGCCGGTGGCCGCCGGGCGTGCGAAAGACTGGCACCTTGCCGGCGTCACTCCACCGTCGGAGCGTCGACTGATCGACCCCGAGAAATCGACACGCCTCGTTGATCGACAGCCAGCGCCCACCCGCCTGTCCGGACGGCTCGTCGAGGCGGTTGCGGCCGCCCATCGCGCCGCCGGACCTCGGGATCTGGATCATCATCGAACCCTCCCGCCACCGCCACCCGAGCACCCCCTCGCGCCCGTCGCACGGTTATCACCTACCCCAGTTGGTACGCCCGCCCGACCACTGGACAACGACTTCGGGATCGGGTTCCGATCCCCTTGGGCCGGCTAGTGTACCGAGTTGGGACAGGCTGTCAACGGGGTTCGAACGGCAATCTCACAGACGTATTTCCCATGCCCGAACCATCCAATCCGCCTAACACACCACCCTACCGAAGGTCACTCACGGCCGCGTCACCGGCTGACGCGGTCATTTATCAGCGCGAGGGCCAGGAGTCAAGCGCAGGAACTGATCGACATCGACCAGTCGCAAGATCAGCCGCACCGGACGCGGCATCAGGCGCAAGCCCGCGTCGCCCTCGAAAAGGTCCGGCGAACCGAGCGGCATTGAGATCCCGCCGCGGATCAGAACGCATCCGTTGGCCACCCGCACGTTCTTCACCCAGTCGCGGTCGGCGCCGTAGGTCAGCGCAATCACGACGTCGGAGCCACTGGGAAAGGCCATCACCGGCGTCCGGTACCCACGCCCCGACGATCGGCCACGATGGACGACAACGGCGAAGGGCGGCAACCAGCCGGCGAACAGCCGCATCAACGGGTTGGTGACATAACGATTGATCCGCGCCAACCGATCGGGCAATGGCACGATGCCCTCCTTTGCACTGCCAGCACGTCAGAGCCCAACGAGCTCCACCGTCTCCACTGTACCGCCGTCCAGATCGATCCGGCGGATCGCGTGGTTGTTGGTGTCGGCCACAAAACAGCGGCGACCGGCGACGCCGAGTCCGCCCGGCTGCCAGAACGCCGCCGCCCGCCCCGCGCCAGCGGCGTGGCCGTGAGCCTCGCCGCCGAACCGCGTTTCGACGGCCCGCGACCGCGGGTCGAGCCGCTTGATCTTGTCATTGTAGGTGTCCGCGACGTAGACGACCGGCTCGCCCCGCTCCCGCACCGCGCAGACGCCGAGCGGATGCTGCAGGCGGACGCCGTCCCCCTTGCCGTCCAGATCCCCGAAGTCGAACAACCCACGCCCGACCAGCCGCCGCACCCGATCGGTCCCAGGATCGACCCGCCGCACGGCGCTCGATTCGCTGTCGGCGACGTAGAGCAGGCCGTCGAGCGCGGTAATCCCACTTGGTTGGGCAAAGGTCGCCTCGGCCAGCGGTCCGTCGTGGATCGACTCGGCCCCGGTCCCTGCCGCCGGCCGCGCCGTCTCCGCCACCGGGTCGTAGGTCCAAAGCTGGTGCGAGCCAGCCATCGCGATCCAGAGCGCGCCATCGTGATACGCGACGTCCCACGGCGACGACAGGACAGTCTCGCGTGCCGGTCCGCCACCCCGGTAATCTCCCTGTTCCCCCGTGCCGGCCACCGTCCGGACCTCACCGGTCGCCAACTCGATTGTCCGGATCGCATGGTTCTCGGTGTCGGCGACGTAGAGCACGCCGCCGGTCGGATCAAGCGCCATCCCCCGCGGATGGTCGAACCGCGCCACCTCCGGCCCGCCGTCGACTAGACCCGCCTCACCATCACCGGCGACCTGTTGCACCCTCCCGTCCAGACTGGCGACCACGATCCGGTTGTGTCCCGTGTCGGCGACGAAGAGGCGGCCACCCGCCGCGTCCGCCAGCACGTTGCCGGGGAATCGCAGCGCGCCGCCGCCTGCGGCCAGCGGCTCGAGCGTCAACGGCGTCCGATCGATTCCGCCCTCGGCGCCGAACTCGGCGATCATCTCCCGCAGCAACAGCCGCACCGGCTCCAGGGGAAACTCCCCCTCGTGCTTGCCGTACACCCGGCCGGCTGGATCGACGAACATCAGCGTCGGCCAGGCGCGCACCGCGTACCCCTGCCAAATCTCCATCTCGGGGTCGGCGACGACGGGGTGCGTGAGCTCGTGGCGCTGGATGGCAGCCTGCAGGTTCGCCGGATCCTGCTCCGCCGGGAACTTCGCGGAGTGGACGCCGATCACGACCAGCTCGTTGGCGAATTCGCGCTCCAGATCCCGCAACCGCGGGATGATGTGGTGACAGTTGATTCAGCCCGACGTCCAGAAGTCGAGGATCACCAGCTTGCCCCGCAGCTGTGGCAGCGTCAGCGGTGGACTGTTGAACCAGACATAACCATCAGGGAACTCCGGAGCACGCACCGCCCCGGCGAATCGATTCGGCATGGATTAGCGCTCAGCTTTCAGCAATCAGCTCTCAGCTTGCCGTCATTCATCAGGATTTCCGCAGGTTTTGTGCCGGGAGCTGCCGCCGCGCGACCGTCGCGACTTGCCGAAACGTGACCGAGTGCCCGGCTCCCGGCCCGTTTCCTCTCCCCTGTCACGCTACAATAGCGAAGCACTGCCCTGCTTGAGCATCATGCTCCACCGCGGCAGTCCGAAAACGCTGACGGCTGACGGCTGACGGCTGACGGCTGACGGCTGATAGCTCGTTCACGAGAGGACTCATGACCCGGCGCTTTCGCCTTGCCGGCCTCGCCGCCAGCGCCAGCCTCCGACACGGTCTCGGCGCACCCCGGCAAAAGATCGCCGACTACGTCGCCCTGACCAAGCCGGGCATCCTCAGCCTACTCTTGGCGACAACCCTCGGCGGCATGTTGGCCGGAGCGGCCGGGCTGCCGCCGCTCTCGCTGGTGATCGCGACCTTGATCGGCGGTATGCTCGCCGCCGGCGGCGCCAACGCGCTCAACTGCTACATCGACCGTGACATCGACCAGGAGATGCATCGCACCCGCAACCGGGCGACCGCCGCCGGCCGGATCAGCCCCCGCGCCGCCCTGATCTTCGGGATCGCGATCTCGGCGCTGGCGATCGTGATCTTCCTCGTCTTCGTCAATTGGCTGGCGGCGCTGTTAGCGCTGATCGGCAACCTCTACTACGTCCTCGTCTACACGATGTGGCTCAAGCGGCGGACACCGCAGAACATCGTCATCGGCGGCGCGGCGGGGGCGGTGCCGCCGATGGTCGGCTGGGCGGCGGCGACCGGCGAGCTCTCGGTCGCGGCCTTCATCCTCTTCGCCATCATCTACTACTGGACGCCGCCCCACTTCTGGGCGCTGGCCCTGCTGCAGCAGGGGGAATACGGCCGGGCCGCGGTGCCGATGCTGCCGGTGGTAGCGGGCGAGGCGGAAACGCGGCGCCAGGTTCTCCTCTACAGTGTCCTGCTCGCTGCTGTCTCGCTGATGCTCACCCCCTTCGGCTTCGGGGCGATCTACTTCGCCGGCGCGGTCCTCCTCAACGGCCTCTTCCTCTGGCTTGCCATCGTCGTCTATCGCCAGGCCACCAAACGCGCCGCCCGCCAGCTCTTCTTCTATTCCCTCTGGTACCTCGCCTTCATCTTCGCCGCCATGGTCGCCGACCGCTTGGTGCTGGCCTAACGCGAACCGGCCGCCATCAGCTTGTCATCAGCCGAATCATCAGCTAATCTATTATCCGATGTATTGGCCAATGGCTGGCGCGCAACTCATCGGATGGGACCACGGAGGCACCAATGCAACGCGCTGTATCGGCCACCGAGGCGAAGAACCGGTTCGGTACGGTCCTCGATTGGGTGATCAAAGACGGCAACGACGTCGTCGTGGAGCGACAGGGACGACCGCTGGCGGCCATCGTATCCATAGCGGAATACGAAGCGTTCCAGGAACTGCGCGAACAGGAACGACGACGATGCGCCTTGGAAACGCTTCGAGGCGTGCAACAACGCGTTTCCGCACGGAACAGCGATCTGACTCCAGGGCAGATCGAGGAGATCGCAGACCAATTCAGCCGTGACGTCATGCAGGGCCTGGTCGAGAAAGGAAAGGTCCGGTTCGAGGAGTGAGACCGACCGCGCCGCTCGTCCTCATCGACACGAACATCTTTATCAGCTACCTCCTGACGCCTCGCACCGCTGGTCCGATTGCACAAATCATCGAGTCGGCGACGACCGGGAGCATCAGTTTGGTGTTGCCGGCGGAACTCGTCGACGAGTTCTTCGAGACGATCACGACAAAGCCATACCTTGCGCGTCGTATCGAAGAAGAGGACGCGCGGCACTTTATCGAGGCACTCTCAGCCGTAGCATTTCTGCCGGAGAGCCTAAACGAACCCGTGCCGGCGATCGTACGTGACCCCAAGGACAACTACTTGCTCGCGCACGCGGTCATCCACCAGGTCGACTATCTGGTCTCAGGCGACCATGATCTCTTGGATATCGCCGAAGAGTTTACCAGGCCGCGTATTATCGATCCCGCGGCTTTCGCGCGGGCAGTCCTCGAACTCGACCCACCGTGATCCAATCAGCGGCGCGGGCCTGCGCGTGGCGAACCGATTGCGTACACTATGCGTGAGCGGGTCTCCCGTCTCTGTCCGTCTGTTCCCAACGAGGCGAGCGGCGTTCCATCAACGCGGCCCGGGGCTCAGCCACCGGCCGCTCCAACCATTTCGTTCGCGTGACGAAAAGGAGCTTATCACCCGGTGCCCGATTTCGGATTCGTCTCCCAAGTCCTCAGCATCATCGTCATCGATCTCATCCTCTCGGGCGACAACGCCGTCGTCATCGGGATGGCCGCACGCCGCCTCTCGCCGGAAAACCGGCGACGGGCCGTCATCTTTGGCGGCGGCGGGGCCGTCGGCCTCCGCATCCTCTTCACGGCGATGGCCGCGCTCCTGCTCGACGTTCCGTTCCTGCAGTTCCTCGGCGGCGTGCTGCTCCTCTACATCGCCTTTAAGCTCCTCCGCCCCCAACACCACGCCGAGCACGTCAGCGAGGCCGGCTCGCTGCGGGAGGCGATCAAGACGATCGTGTTGGCCGACGTCGTGATGAGCCTGGACAACATCCTGGCCGTCGGCGGCGCGGCGCACGGCGACCTCTGGCTCTTGATCTTCGGCCTCCTCCTCTCGATCCCGATCCTCCTCTTTGGCAGCGAGATGGTCGCCCGTCTCCTCGGCCGGCTCCCAATCCTGGTCTACGTCGGCGCCATCGTCCTCATCTGGACCGCCATCACCATGATCTTCGAGGATGACCTGATCCACGACCGGTACCACGCGGCGTGGTGGCACATCCTGCTGATCTCGGCGGTCGCCTCGGCCGTCATCATCGGCGTCGGACTTGTGGTACAACGACGCCGTACTCCCATCGAATCGGCAACGGTGGCACGGGATGAGCGAGAGACTCTACCGTCGCGACCTTGGTCGCAGAGCAGTACGAGCGTCGAATCGAGCGCTGAATAGCAAAAAACGAGGAACGAGGGATGGCGGAACTGGCGCAGCAAGTCACGCCACATACCGAGCGCCGAATGGGTGTTCGTGCATTGCATCCGTGGTGCGCTTTGGGCGCGCTGATCGCGGCGCTGGCGCTCACGGCGATCGCGGCCGGCCGCAACGTGCTCACCAGCGACGTCGCGGTCACGCGCGAGGTGCAGGGCGCGCCGATGCCCCTGGCGGCCGATCTCGCCCACCTCGGGTACTGGATCGGCGCCACGCCGGTCACGGTCGCCCTCGCCGCCTTTGGGGCCACCTTCTTCGCCCTCGTCGGTCACCGCGCCGAGGCCCTGCTCCTCCTCGGCACCATCACCGCCCGCTCGATCAACCCGCTCCTGAAATGGATCGTTGATAGCCCGCGTCCATCATCCGGGTCGGTCCATATCCGGGAGGAACCGAGCGGCCTCGGCTTTCCCAGCAGTCACGCGATGGGGGTGGTGATCCTCTTCGGCGCGGTCGCCTATCTCGCCTATCGCCTGATCCCGCACCGCCCCGCCCGCCTCACGGTGCAGGGCCTCTGCCTGCTGGCAATCCTGATCACCGGCTTCGGCCGCATCTACAACGGCGCCCATTGGCCGACCGATGTCCTCGGCGGCTATCTCTACGGCGCCGGCTTGCTCTTGCTGGTCATCGCCGCCTACCGTGCAACGAGACGACCGGTCCTCCGCCCCATCCCGATCGCGCGCCGCTAGGAACCCAGGATCCACCAAGCGTCACCCGAACGGCATGCCCCGTCTGGCCTACCCGTGTTGACGCTAAGTCAACGATTCCAGGCGGGGAATGAATCCATCCGGGCCGGTGGTCCGTAGATCAGAACGAGAGCGTCGCCCCAACAATTCCGATGCTCTCTCCCAAGCCCGTGGAGCGCCGCACACGCTCCACCCCTCCCCTTCCCGCATGGGCCCGGTCGCGATTGCGGCCGGGTCCGTGTTTTTTGCGAGCTATCAGCTATCAGCTATCAGCTATCAGCTATCAGCTTGCGGCCGTCCTGCCAAATCGCACTCCCCAGCATCCCGCGCAATTTCTCCCTTGTCTTCCCGAGCGCGGAGTCCAAGTCGAGGCATGACACCGAAGGTGGCGCGGCTTAAGCGGAGAGGACGGGACGAAGCTGACGGCTGGTAGCTGATAGCTGATAGCTGATAGCTGGAAGCTGATAGCTCGGAATAGGTAGTCCTGCCGATGACCCATCGCCGTGTGCGGCCCATCATAGACCCGGCGCCGTGAGGACACGTCGCGCCCACGAATGGATGGATCGATAGCGCACTAAGCGGGATACGGGAGCTACGTTGCTATGGAACTCGCGACGGCCGCGGATCGGTCCATGACCACGTCCATCAGGCTCGTGCCGTTGGGAGATCATCCCCTCATTATCGACGAGTTGCCAACCCCGCTGACCTCTTTCGTCGGGCGGGAGCGCCAGGTGGCGGACCTCTGTGCGCTCCTGCAAGCGGACAACGTCCGGTTGGTGACCCTGACCGGTCCCGGCGGCATTGGCAAGACCCGGCTTGCCCTGCGCGCCGCCGAGCTGCTCCGCGACGACCCTGCACTCGATTCAGAGCCTGCCGTCCCGAGCGCCCGCCATCCCGAGGAATCGAGGGACCGGAGAGCGGGGAACCGAGGGATCGAAGGGAGGGGGCACGCTTTTCCGGACGGCGTCGCCTTCGTCGAGCTCGCGCCGATTCGCGACCCCGACCTCGTCCTGCCGATCGTGGCCCAGGTCCTCGGCATCCGCGAGTCGAACGAGCGGAGCGTTGTCGAACGGCTCGCCGCGGCCATGCGGTCGCGCCGCCTGCTGCTCGTGCTCGACAATCTCGAACAGGTGCTCGGCGCGGCGCCGGCGGTCGCCGAGTTGCTCTCCGCCTGCCCCGGCCTCACCATCTTGGCGACGAGCCGCACACTCCTCCGCGTCTCGGGCGAGCACGACGTGCCTGTGCTGCCGCTTTCCCTCCCCGATCAGGTAGGCGACGAGGCGAGCGATGCGCTCCATCTCTTCGCCGCCCGTGCCCAGGCGATCATGAGCGACTTCGCGCTCGACCACCGGACAACGCCAGTGGCGGCCGCCATCTGCCGTCGCCTGGACGGCCTACCGCTGGCGATCGAGCTGGCGGCGTCCCGGCTGCGTCACCTCCCACCCGAAGGTCTGCTGCTTCGCCTCGATCACCGGCTCTCCCTGTTGACCGGCGGCGCCCGCGACCAGCCGCCGCGCCTGCAATCGATGCGCGACGCGGTCACCTGGAGCTACGACCTCCTGACCCCGGACGAGCAATCCCTCTTCCGCCGCCTCGCCGTTTTCGCCGGCGGCTTCTCGCTCGATGCGGCTGAGCAAGTGACGGCGGAAGGCGGAAGGCGGAAGGCGGGCAGCGACGACGGCTCATCCGCCTTCCGCCTTGCAACTCCGCCGCCTTCCGCCTCCGTCCTCGACGGCATCGCCGCCCTCGTCGACCACAGCCTGCTGCGGCCGATAGCAACGAGCCGCGACGAGGACGCGGCAAGCCCACGCTTCGGGATGCTGGAGACGGTGCGGGAGTACGCCTTGGAGCAACTTGCGGCAAGTGGGGAGGCCGCGCCCGCGCGGACATGCCACGCGGCGTGGGCGCTGGCGTTCGCCGAGCGCGCCGAATCGGCGTTGACCGGTCCCGACCAGAACCGTTGGTTGGCGCGGGTGGAGCGCGACTATCCCAATCTGCGCGCGGCGCTGGACTGGCTCACGGAGCATGGCCCATGCGAGCACGCATTACGTCTCGTGACGGCGATCTGCCGCTTCTGTGAAGTGCGCGGCTATTGGAGCGAGGGACGTCGCCGGCTCGAAGACCTGCTCGCCTCCGCGAACGCTTCGCCCGAGATGACGTTGGCGCGAGCACGCGCGTTCACCAGCCTGGGCCGGCTGACGCTCTTGCAAGAGGACGAGAAAAAGGCCCTCGCCTACCACGCGCGGAGTCTGGCGCTGTACCGGGCCGCCGGTGATCGGCAGGGCATCGCCTTCGCGCTTGCCAACATCGGTTTTCTCGCACACCGTCGTGGCAACGCCCGCCGGGCGGAGATCCTCTTCGACGAGAGCCTGGCAATCTCTCGAACGCTGGGCCACCGTCACGGCAGCGCCTTCGCCCTCGACAGTCTCGGCGTCATCGCGAACCTGCGAGGAGAACAAGAACGAGCCTCGGATCTCTTCGCGGAAAGCCTTGCCCTCTCGCGGGAGACGAGCGACCAATGGCAGATCGCCGTGACGCTGGCAAACCTCGGCATCGTGACGACCCACCAGGCCGACTACGCGCGCGCCGGACGGTTGTTCGAAGAAAGCCTACCCCTCTCCCTCGCGGCCGGCAACAACCACCTTGCCGCCATTGCACTCTCCTACCTCGGGCTCATTGCCCAGGAGCGCGGCGAGCCTGACCGCGCGGTCACGCTCTTCGTCGAAGCACTTGCCCGCTGTCGCGACCGTGAAGGCCATCCCCCCGGTCCCCGATGCTTGGCCGGACTAGCCATCGCGCTCCAGCGCTGGGGATACCTCGAGCGTGCCGCGCGTCTCCATGGAGCCACGGACGCGATCCGCACGGCCGTGGTCTCGACCATGTGGCCCGCCGAACGGGCCATCAACGAACGCTACATCGCGGCGCTGAAACGGCAAATCGGCGAAAAAGCATTCGGCATCGCCTGGAACGCCGGCCGGGGCATGCGCCTGGACGAAGTCGTCGCCGAAGCATTGGCAGTCGCTTCGATGCAGCCGGAAGGCGGATGGCGGGAGGCGGAGACAGCCGATCAAC
>JBOGUE010000726.1:0-5903 GCA_050695955.1 Thermomicrobiales bacterium
CGTGCTCCTTCAGGATCCCGACGATCTGTTCGTCCGTGAATCGGCTCGTGCGCATGACGTCCCCCTGCGGGCAGCTCGCCCCGGAGGACTCCCATGATCCCTGGACCAGTTTTCGGGGGGCACGTCACCGACCCCACATACCCACTCTTCGCAAGCACAGCGAGACCTACCCAGGGGAAGCACTCCAGCGGTGGGTCGGGGCAGAGTATGAGACCTCGATCGACGTCAACGAAGAGGTGCTCGTATTGAAAGCACGATGGGTTGGGGCAGCAATAGCCGCACTCTATGCCGAAGGCTTACTCCTAGCAATCGCGGCAGTGCTGGTGCTTTTATTGTGAGCGCACGTCGCGCGGAGGAGGGAACGGATTCGGCGTCCGTATAATGATGTTTGATGGTCCCGGCGGTGGCATTGGAGTTGGCTTTGGAGTTGGCGCCGGGGCCGGATTGGGTTTGTTGGTCCACGACATGTGAGTTCTCCGTCGCCCAAAGACCGGACGATATGCCTCTATTATAGCAGTCGTGAAATCCGCGGCCTATTTCCCGAGACAATCCCAAGATCCTCGATCCAGTCCCAGTGCGCGCATTGACATAAGCGCACATCCATTGCTTCACCAATATTGTTCATGGAATGAAGACAGCCGCGGCGAGAACGCGTGAGCTGCCCTCCGTTGTTTGGTCCACGGATTGTGAGAGTCCGGTCGGCTCTGATCCCGGTCAATGCCTACGCAGCGCGAGCCGAATCACATTCCACGAGAGCATAGGCAAACATGCGACCAGGCGGCCGTCGTGGATGGCGGCGTCGCCGCGGGCGTGGGGGACGACCGCGTTCGGGTGGTCGGCGGTGTTGCGCGCGGTGGGGTCGGGGTGTTCGAGGACGATGTGCTCGACGACCTCGTAGCCGGTGAAGCAGCGTAGGTCACCGTGGAGCGGGAGTGAGTCGGTCTGGCTTCGGTTGACGGCGAAGAGCGAGAGGGTGTCGTGCTCCTCGTCGACCGTGGCGGTCGCTTCGAGCAGGGGAACGGCGTCGTGCTCCTGACAGGCATAGGTGGGAGCCGAGAGCTGGAGGTCGAGGACGGCGCCCCGGCCGAAGCGCGAGGCGTGCAGGAAGGGGTAAAAGATCGTTTGCCGCCAGGCACAGCCGCCGGTGACGGTCATGATGGGGGCGATCACGTTGACCAGCTGCGCCAGGCAGGCGATCTTTACCCGGTCGGCGTGCTTGAGGAGGGTGATGAGCATGCAGCCGGCGACCAGCGCATCCTCCAGCGTGTAGATGTCCTCCAGGAGCGGCGGCGCGACCTGCCACGGCCGGGTGCGGTAGATCGCTTTGTCCTGGTCGAGGGTGTGGTACCAGACGTTCCATTCATCGAAGGAGAGGTTGATTCGTTTCTGCTGCCGCTTCTTCGCCCGCACTAAATCGCAGGCGGCGACGACCGAGCGGATGAAGTCGTCCATCTCCAGCGAGAGCGCCAGGAACGAGCCGAGGTCGTCGCCGGTTTTGCGGCAGTAGGTGTGCAGGGAGAGGTAATCGACGTGCTCGTAGGTGTGGTCGAGCACGGTCGTCTCCCAGTCCGGGAAGGTAGTCATCCGGGCATGGGTGCTGCCGCAGGCGACGAGCTCAATCGCCGGGTCGACCAACTTCATCACTTTGGCCGCTTGCGCCGCGATTCGGCCATACTCCTCGGCCGACTTTTGCCCGATCTGCCACGGGCCGTCCATCTCGTTGCCGAGGCACCAGAGCTTGATGGCGTGCGGGTCCGCCACGCCGTGCGCGATCCTGAGGTCGCTCCAGTGTGACCCGCCGGGGTGGTTGCAGTACTCGACGAGGTTGCGGGCGGCGTCGACGCCGCGGGTGCCCAGGTTGACCGCCATCATGACGCCGGCGTCGGCCCGCCTTGCCCAGGCGGCGAACTCGTTGGTCCCGACGTGATTCGGTTCGGTCGATTTCCAGGCGAGCTCCAAACGGCGCGGACGCTCCGCCGCTGGCCCGACGCCGTCCTCCCAGTCGTAACCGGACACGAAGTTGCCGCCGGGGTAGCGGACGATCGGCGTGCCGAGTTCCCGCACGAGGTCCAGCACGTCCTGCCGGAAACCGAGGTCGTCGGCTGTCGGATGCTCCGGCTCATAAATGCCGCCGTAGACGGCTCGGCCCAGGTGTTCGAGAAACGAGCCATACAATCGGGGATCGACCTCGCCGACGCGAAAGTCCCGGTCCACGACGATCTTTGCGCTCTGCACAGTGCCTCCTAGGCGTTAGACATTAGGCGTCAGGCGTCAGGCGTTAGGAGCTTCTGCCCGTTCTACTAACGACTCACGACTAACGACTCACGACTTATCCCTTGATTCCAGTCAAGGTAATCGAGCGGATAATCATGCGCTGGGCCACCAGGAAGACGGCAATAGCTGGCAGGGCCGAGATTGCGGCGCCGGCCATCAAGCGGCCGTTGGTGTTGATGAAGTCGGCGCGGAATTGGATCAGCGCGACGGGCAGCGTCATCCGATCGGCCTGGTTGATTGTAATGTAGGGCCAGGTGAACTCATTCCAATAGAAGAGGAAGGTGAAGATCGCGAGTGCCGCGATGGCGCCGCGGGTAGCCGGTATGACGATGTTCCAGAGGATGCGCACATGCCCGGCGCCGTCGAGTTTGGCCGCATCTTCCAACTCCCGCGGGATGCCGAGCATGAACTGGCGCATCAGGAAGACGCCGAAGGCGCTCGCCAGCGGTGGCAGGATGAGCGCCCTATAGTCGTTTAGCCAGCCGAGCTTCCAGATGGTGACGTAGTTGGGCACGAGGAGAATCTCGCCCGGCACGATCAGCGAGGCGATAACGATGGCAAAGAGCAGATCCCGGCCCCGGAAGCGCATCCGGGCGAAGACGTACCCGGCCGGGACGTTGATCAGCACGGTCAACGCCGCGCCCACAACCGCGACGAAGAGGCTGTTCTGGAACGACTGGATGATGTCGATCCCGCGAGGTACAAAGAGGACGTTATCGTAATTCTCCAGCGTGAAGTCGCTTAGCTTATTGGGGAACCAGCGCGGGGGATCGCTGATCGTCTGATCCTCCGGCTTGAGGGACGTCGCAATCATCCAGAGCACTGGCGCCACCCAGAAGACGGCGAAGATGGAGAGCACGACGAAGCGCGCGATCGAGCGCCAGCGCCGGATGGACGACGGGCGCCGGATATCGGTCACGGTTATTGACTCATACGCGGCTGTGCGCTTGTCGAGTGTCGTCGCCACGCGCAATCCCTCCCGAGTCAGTCCTTGTTCCGCAGCAGGCGGAACTGGACCAGCGTGAAGACGGCAACGATCAGGAACATGACCCAGGCGACCGCCGAGGCGCCGCCCATGCGAAAGTTGCGGAATCCGTTCTCGTAAATGTGCAGGACGATGGTTCGCGACGAATCGTAGGGACCACCCTGGGTCATCACGAAGACCTGCCCGAAGACGCGGAACGACGCGATGATCGTCGTCGCCGTCACGAAGAGGAGTGTTGCCCGCAGACCGGGCAGGGTGATGTTCCAAAAGAGCGACCAGGCGCCGGCCCCGTCGACTTTGGCCGCGTCGTAGAGTTCCTCCGGGATATCCTGCAACCCCGCCAGGAAGAGGACCAGGTTGAAGCCGGTGCCCCACCAGACCGAAGTGACGACGATCGCGACCAAGGACCACGGATCTCGGTTCAACCAATACTGCTCGGGGAGTCCAATCATTCCCGAGTAGTGATTGATCAAGCCGAAGGTCGGATTGAGGAACCAGACCCAGAGCAGGCTCACCGTCGTCACCGACATCATCAGCGGCGTGGTGAAAATGCTACGGAAGATGCCGCGGCCGAAGATGGGGTGATCGACCAGCACTGCCAGGAAGAGGGGAATGACGACCACCAGCGGCACGTTGAGCACAACGTAGAACGCGGTGTTGCGCAGCGACTTCTCGAAGAGCACGTCGTCGAGGAGGCGCCGGTAGTTGTCGAGTCCAACCCACTGAGGATCGGTGAGGAGATCCCAGCTCGTCAGACTGATGTAGAACCCATAGCCGATCGGATAGAGAAGGAAGACGCCGAAGAAGACCAGAAACGGGAAGAGGAAGAGCAGAGGCATGATGATGCCCCGATCTCCCGTCAGCCAGGCCAAAGATTGTCGCCAGTGGCGGGCCGGCCGCGCGACGCGAGTGGCCGTTTGCATGACGTGCTCCCGCGGACCGGGCGGGCAGCACGCCGCCCGGTCCCATGCCCCGGCCTTAGCTCGCCAGGATGTCGTTGACCTCCGACTCGGCGTCGGTCAGCGCGTCTTCGACGCTCTTTTGGCCGAGGATGGCCTCCTGGACGTGACTACCGAGGCGTGGCAGCAGCTCCAACATATTGGGGACGTTCGTCGGCATGTAATTGGCGAAGGAGAGCTGCGATGCCCAGGCCTGGAGCTTCTGGAGGTAGAGGTCCTCACTGGCCAACGCCTGCTCCCGCGCCGAGTTGCGCGCGGGCACCTGCCCGGCGCTAGCCCAGTCGACGGAGTGCTCGGTGAGCCAATTGACGAATTTCAGCGACGCCGCCCGGCGCGCCTCGTCCTCGTCGCCTTGCCGCGGGAACGAAAATTGGTGGCTCTGGGCCCAGACCGCCGGCGCGTTTGGATCGCGTTGGGGAAGTGGGGCAGCTTCCAGATCCGCCGCGGCCGGCGCCTGTTCCGGGTTGAACATGGCCGTGATGATCCATGGCCCATCGGGCCACGTTACAACCTGGCCGTTGCGGTTCAAGTCGAAGTAGGGGAGATGTTGCGGGTTCCCCGCTTCTTCAAGCTGCTTCATCCAGGTGAGGGCTTCGATGCCTTCGGGTGTGTTGAACGCCGACTGTGTGCCGTCCTCGGAGAGGAACTGACCACCAAACTGGCGCTGGAAGGTGAACCACAGCCAGGTGAAGCCGAGCGCCGAGTTGGCGTTGTTGAGGATCCAGTTCATATATCCGACGACGTCGTCTGTGGTGGTCGCCTGGGCGACGGCCATCAGCTCATCGAGGGTCGTCGGCACGGCGAGGCCGGCGTCGGTGAGCCGCGTTTTGTTGTGCATCATCGCGAAGCAATGGATGTCGAGGGGGATGGTGTACTGCTGATCCTGGTAGCCGGTGAACTGCCAGACGGTCGGGTCGTAGTCCTCTCCCTTGATGCCGGCCTGTTCGAGTTCGGACGGGTCGATCGGCGACAGGATGTTGCGGCTGGCGAAGGGGCCAATATAGTGGTGCCGGATGAGAGCGACGTCGGGCGCGGTGCCGCTGATGGCGGCCGCCTGGATCTTCGGTTCGAAGTCGGTGAGACCCTGGAGCGACTCGACGGCGATGTCGGGGTTCTCCTCGGCAAAGGCGCGAACCAGCTCGTTCATCTCGTCGCCGTCGGGGCCGCTGAGGATCGTCCAATAGCGAATCTTGACGCCGGCCTCCTCCGCGCCGTGGGTTTCCACGATCGGCGTCGGGGTCGGGGCTTCCTCCTGCGCGGCCGCGGAACGCCGGCCGGCAAGGACCGCCGAGGCCGCGCCCGCCGTCAACCCGAGCGCCATCGCCCGCGTCATGAACGCGCGTCGTGAAAGTTTGCCCTCCTGCCACGCCTGAACCAGTTCCTGAAGGTCGATCACGGACATCAGTCTTTTCCCCCTTGGCGCTGCTGTAGCGCCCGCCTTCGTGAAACCTGACTCGCGGTCTGCCGGTGTCCCGTGGATCGGTCGACACGACGATGGTCCCGAAGAGGTCCCTGGGCTTGCTTATTGCCAAACGCGTGCAATGCGTCGGGCAAAAAGGGTGGGAAACGGATGACCTTGGCCGGCGACTCGTGCAGATGGACGCGGTTGTGAACTTGGAAGTGTGCAATCAGTCTATATGTACGTTTAATGGTTGTCAAGTCGCCATGTTTAAGCGGATGTGGGC
>JBOGUE010000727.1:0-3407 GCA_050695955.1 Thermomicrobiales bacterium
GTGCTGATCGGCTTAAACCTGGATCGCGGCTGGCACGTGCTCTTGACGGCGACCTTCGTGCTCGCCGTTTCCTCACTGGCCGGCGGAGCATCGATGCTGCCAGGAGGGATCGGCGTTGCCGATGCCAGCGTCGCGGGTATGTTGCT
The DNA here is from genome assembly GCA_050695955.1 of Thermomicrobiales bacterium. GTDB lineage: Bacteria > Chloroflexota > Chloroflexia > Thermomicrobiales > UBA6265 > JBOGUF01. Next base: position 147 of record JBOGUE010000727.1, read on the forward strand.
GGTGCTTGTCGAAGACGAGGCGATGAGTCGCACCGTGGCCGTGGCCGCCACGCTCATGATCCGGTTCGCAACCTTGTGGTTCGCCGTACTACTCGGTGTTCTTGCGGTTATCGCGCTGGAACGTCGCACCATTCCGCGTCTCAACGCGGTAAGATCACCTTCTCTTGAAGGGCTGCCGCAACCAGGAGAGTGAGGCCGCACACGTCCACACGAATCGTTGCGGCGCACGTTTCGGATGTAATGGAGGGAGCCTGTGATCACCTGTCCCAATTGCGGGACGGCCAACGAGCCGAACAATCGCTTCTGCATGGAGTGCGGAGCAGATCTGAGCTCATTGGCATCGTCGACACGTCCCGCTCCGGCAGATCAGCCAGCTCCTCCGTCTGAAGGGTCCCGTACGCCGACTTCTTCTTCACCCTTTGCGGCGTCAGACGTTCGGCCACCCGAACGTTGGCAGAACCGGCCGAAGCAGGCTACGGATCTTCCTCCAACGGATCCTGGCTGGAAGATGTCCGATCCTGGTCCTTTGCCGGATCCAAGGCGCCGGAGGACGTGGCTCTGGATCGTCATCGGCTTTATCGCGGCAATCCTGCTGTGCTGCTGCCTCTTCTTCGTTTACATCAACACGATCGGCGAAGACTGGTGGAACGACATCGAGACACGCATCGCTGAGGAACAGACTGAAGTGGCAGATTGACGGGCCTTCAGCCGTCTGCCGTCAGCAATCAACCGCTAGTCAATTGTTAGATAGAACCGCCTGGTGAGATGTCACCAGGCGGCTCAGTTGATGGTCGACCGCGGTACTGGTCCGTCTCATTGACGGCGAGCAGCAAGCGGTTGACGGGGCGCTACGATTGCGGTTCGCGGGGCGGCCGCGGGCGACTATCACCTGGGCGGCTGCCGAAACCACCTCGGTCACGATCGCCAAAGCCGCCGCGTTCTCGTTCACCACCACGCGGCCGCTCGTCTCGCCGCGGACCACGATCACCGTCGCGGCGCGGTCCGCGATCGGGTCGCTGCTCCGGCAATTCACCGGTCAATGCCGCCCGCCGGGAGAGGCTTACCTTCCCGTTCGGCGCCACCTCCGTCACCATGACCGTGATCTCGTCGCCGACATTGAACAGATCCTCGACGCGATTCAGGCGCACCGATGGGTCGTCCGACAGCTCCGAGATATGGGCCAGTCCGTCCTTGCCGGGTACCAGCTCGACGAACGCGCCGTAGGGCATAATGCTGACGATCTTGCCCGAATAGATATCTCCACGCTCGATCTTGATCTCTTGCGTGAGCTGTTGGATGCGGCGGACCGCTTCTTCCGCGCCTTTCGGGTCGGTCGAGCTAATCGACACCGAGCCGTCGTCGCCGATATCGATTTTGGTAGTCGTTTCTTCCTGGATCGATCGGATCATCTTGCCGCCCGGGCCGATGACCGCCCCGATCTTCTCCGGGTTGATTTTGATTCGCATCACCCTCGGCGCATATTGCGAAAGTTGTTCGCGCGGTTGGGCGATCGTCTCAAGCATCTTGCCGAGGATGACCTGCCGTCCGGCGTGCGCCTGCTGGAGCGCTTGGCGCATGATCTCCGGCGTGATCCCCTTGACTTTAATATCCATCTGGATGGCGGTGACGCCGTTCGCCGTCCCTGCTACCTTGAAATCCATGTCGCCGAGGGCATCCTCGATCCCCTGGATGTCGGTCAACACGGTGTATCGATCAGACTCGCTGTCGGTAACAAGCCCCATCGCGACGCCGGCCACCGGGGCAGCGATCGGTACGCCAGCGTCCATTAGCGCTAGCGTGCTGCCGCAGACGCTCGCCATCGAGGTCGACCCATTGGAGCTGACAACCTCCGACACCAAGCGCAATGTGTAGGGAAACTCTTCAACGCTCGGGATCACTGCCAGTAAGGCGCGTTCGGCGAGCGCGCCGTGGCCGATGTCGCGCCGGCTCGCCCCACGGAGCCGCCGCACCTCGCCGACGCTAAACGGCGGAAAGTTGTAGTGGTGTATGTAGCGTTTGCTCACCGCGGTCCCAATCGAGTCGAGCCGCTGTGCCTCGGCCGTCGAACCGAGCGTCACCGTCGTCACGACCTGGGTCTGGCCGCGGGTGAAGATACCGGAGCCGTGTGTTCGGGGAAGATACCCAACCTGACTCCAGATGGGCCGGATCTCGTCCGGGCGGCGGCCATCCGGCCGCGCTCCGTCACGTAGGATGCTGCCCCGGACTACCTCTTTCAGCAACGCTTCGAAGGCATCGCCGACCGCCTTCGACGAGAACGGCGGCTCATCACCTTCTTGCGACGCCGCGAGCTGTTCGACGACATCTCGCTTCAGCTCGTCGGTGCCTTCCAGGCGGAGGACCTTGTTCGGGCTGTTGACGGCCTCGCGCAGTCGTTCACCGACGATCGAACGCAGGGCATCGAAGAGCGCCTCGTCGCGCGCTGGGGCTTGGAACTCCCACTTCTCCTTACCCGCCTGCTCCTGCAGTTCGCGTTGGATCGTCGTGATGCGTTTGATTTCTTCGTGCGCACGCACGATTGCCTCAAGCAGCGTCTCTTCCGAGACCTCGCCGGCCTCGCCCTCGACCATCATGATCGCATCGTCGGTACCGGCGACGACCATGTCGAGGGTGCTTTCCGTTTGGATCGACGTGAGCGGGTTGATTACGATCTCGCCATCAATCAGGCCGACGCGCACCGCGCCGATCGGTCCTTCGAATGGAATCGGCGACAGAGTCAGCGCCGCCGATGCCCCGATGATCGACAGGGTGTCCGGATCGTTCTCCTGATCCGCCGACATCACGGTATTGATCACCTGGACTTCAGCGCGATAGCCCTTTGGGAAAAGCGGGCGAATCGGCCGGTCGGTCAATCGCGCGGCGAGAATAGCGGCCTCGGTCGGCCGTCCCTCACGCTTGGGGAATCCGCCGGGAATTTTACCGGCGGCGTACATTTTCTCTTCATAGTCCACCGTCAGGGGAAAGAAGTCCATCTGCTCACGAGCTTCTTTCTCACCAACCACCGCCGCCAGGACCATGGTTTCGCCGTACCTGACGACGACTGCACCATGCGCCAATTCGGCAAGCAACCCCGTTTCGAGGCTCAATGTGCGCCCACCAATATCGAGTGAGACCGTGCTCACCCGTCGTGCAGTGTCTACTGCCATAACGCGTGTTCCTCCATGTGGAATCCGTCGGCTGGAACGAAAGCGTCCTTCGCTCAGCCCGACCTGCCCTTCGGCGCCGGCGGCCCGGGGAGGAATG
>JBOGUE010000728.1:0-7756 GCA_050695955.1 Thermomicrobiales bacterium
CCTCGTGCCAAAGAATGAGGCATGGAGGCGCCTGTGGCCACGGCAGCGCTTCGACGAAAGCCGACCGGCCGCAATCCGATTGTCGTCGAAGACCGTATCGCCGGCTGGGTCTTTATCCTCCCGGCGATGTTGATTTTCGTCACCTTCATCTTCGGTCCGGTGCTGTTCGCGTTCTTCATCAGCCTGCACGAGTGGGAGCTCGTCCGGCCCGAACGCACATATGTCGGGCTGGACAATTATCGGGACATCTTTCGCAACGACGACTTCTGGACCGCGTTGCGGAACACGTCCTGGTACGCCGCCGGCGTCGTCCCGGCGCAGACAATCACCGGACTCGTCTTGGCGGTCCTGGCCAACCGCAAGATTCGCGGCAGGACCTTCTTCCGGACCGCGTTTTATTTTCCCTCCATTAGTTCATCGGTCGTCATTTCGATCATCTTCCTCTGGGTGTATTCCAGTCGCGGTCTCGTCAACTTTGTCCTCGAAGCGCTTGGTTTACCCACACCAAGACCGGTCTGGCTTTCGAACCCACGGGGCATCATCGAGTTAGGACTAGGCAAGGTCGGCATCGACGACGTCTCGGTCTGGCTGGCCGGCCCCAGTATTGCCCTCCTCGCGATCATGATGCTCAACGTCTGGACCACGACCGGCACCATGATGGTGATCTTTCTCGCCGGTTTGCAGGGCATCCCCGGCGACGTCTACGAGGCCGCGTCACTCGACGGCGCCACTCGCTGGCGCATGTTTCGCGACATCACCGTACCGCTCCTGAAGCCGGTGACCGCCTTTGTCGTCACCGTGGGCCTGATTGGCACCTTCCAGGTCTTTGACCAGATTTGGGTCATGAGCGAAGGGGGGCCGCAAAAGACGACGACCACGCTGGCCTTTTTGATCTACACGGAGGCGTTCCGGTTCGGCAACGGATTTGGTTACGCCTCGGCGATCGCGGTCATCCTCTTCTCGATCATCCTCGTTCTGTATCTCATTCAGAAACGGATCACCGGCGAGACAGCGCAGCGGTAAACGAGACGTCGAAGGTGCGGAGAGATCGGCATGGAGGTTGCGACCAATGAACTCGCGAAGCACCATCCCGTAGAGACGGGAAGTGAACAGCGATCGGCGTTTGACGTGGTGATGCAGGTCATCGCCTACGTCGTGCTGATTGCAGTCGCGATCGCGATGTTCGTGCCGTTCATCTTCTCGCTGACAACGTCGCTCAAGACGATCCCGGAGTCGAATTTGCCGCTCTCCCTCCGCGGATTGTTTTGGCCGGAGTCGGTCACCTCCGCCGCCTATGAAACCGTTTTTGACTCCGAGATCGAGCGCTGGTTTTTCAACAGCGCATTCGTGGCGGCCGTTTGGGTCATCGGTCGCGCATTCACCGCATCGGCCGCCGGTTATGCGTTTGCCCGGATGGAGTTTCCGGGACGGGACATTGTCTTTCTTATGGTGCTGAGCACGATCATGATTCCCAGCATGGTCACCATCGTGCCGAAATTCATTATTCTCGACAATCTCGGGTTGTTGGACTCGTACGGCGCCCTAACAGTCCCGTTCCTGGCGGACGCCTTCGGTATCTTTCTGATGAAGCAGTTCTTCGAGTCGATCCCGCGCGATCTCGAAGATGCGGCCAGGGTGGACGGCGCCAGCCGCTACCGCATGTTCGCCCAGGTCATCCTCCCGATCTCGATGCCCGCTTTGACCGCCCTTGCCATCTTCAGTTTTCAGGGGAGTTGGAACGCATTCCTCGAACCGCTCCTCTTCATCAACGATTCAAGCCTTTTCACTTTGCCACTCGGCCTGGCCTACTTCAAGCAGACCTTCCTCACGGAGTGGCCGACACTGATGGCGATCGCGGTAATCACGACGATCCCCGTCGCGATCTTCTACATCATCTTCCAACGCTGGTTTGTCGAGGGTCAGACGTCGGCAGGCATCAAAGGGTAGCGCGTCATGGACCAAAACGCGACGACTCGCGCTTTTGATGCTCCTCCCGCAATCGCTCCTCAGTCGGCGCCAAGGGATCATAGATCTCAACGCCTAGACCATCGAGAACCATTCGGTTCGCCGCGGCAGCAACCGCCGCCGGCAGGAACATGAAGAGCGGCACGACGAGAACTGTACCCAGAAAAACGATCAGCCAGAGCAACACGACGACGAATAGGGCTCGTGGCAACCTGGCGCCGGTCAAAAGGAGGCTGTGCTTGACCGCATCAAGGGCAGGCTGGTCGAAGAGAGCCGCTAGCGCAAACGCGGAAAGCGTGGCGGCCACGCCCAACAAGAGCAGGATCGCCCACAGCGGCACCAGGATGGCCAAACGCGCCGCGGACCCGACCGTAGCCAAGTTGATGACCAGGATCAACAGAATCGGCACGGTGAGGGCAGCCACACCCCAGCCGCGTCGCAGGTTCGCCCAAATCACGTCCACACTCTGGCGTATGCTTTGGCGCTCCAATTCGGACGACACGCGCGGGTCGGTCAATCGAAACAAGGCAATCGTCGCGCCGGGGGCGGGAACGATCAAGAAGACACAGAGCCACCAGCCAAGCGACGCCATGGTGAAGGGTAAAAGATGCTCGAACGTGTCTTTCATCCCACGGAGGACGATGCGGAGTCCTCGCACTGCGTTTCCTCACGTTACGGGCCAGACTGCCCCACAGACGCGGACCACATTCCCCGTTATCAGCCTGGTCCCGTTGTGGCACGATCTTACCGTGCGGGCGGCGTCGCCCGCACGGCGACGACATCAGTCACGCCGAGACGGAGCAGGGAGCAATCAGGGTGCTCGATCACGATTTGGTCCTCAAGGCCGATGAGCTCTTCCTCGCCGGAGAGATCGCGACCGATGGCAGCGGCGAGCGGGCGACGGGGCTGTACCTGAGGGACACCCGGCATCTCAGCCATTTCGCCGTCTCAGTTTGCGGCACGCCGCTCGAACGACTGTCGGCGCGTGTCCACGATCCGCGGCGCGCCATCGTGACGCTCACCAACGGCCTATTGCACCTCGCGAACCGAGAAGTCATCCGCCCCCACACCGTTGCCGTGCGCGAGGAGATCGTCCTCGACGCGACGCTGGAGGTCACGCTCACAATCCAGAACTTTGGCCCAGTGTCCGTACCATTGATGCTGGCAATTGAGCTGGCCGCCGACTTCCGCGATCTCTTCGATATCCGTGGGATGTCACGAGCGAAACGCGGAACCTGCCTTCAACCACGTGTCATCGAAGATGGTGTCGTCCTCGGCTACCGGGGCCTCGACGATGCCGTGGTCGAAACAGAGATCCATTTCGATCAGGCGCATACGCTCAAGCTCCTCCACGAGGAGTTATCGGTGGACGGTGCGCTCGTACCGACACTGCCTGATCTGGCGGGTACAGCACGTGAATTAAGCGACCGCGACATCCCGGGCGTGCTCGCGGCGATTGACGTTATTCTGGCTCCTGGATCAAGTTGGTCTGTACGTATGAACGTCATTCCCAGGCCAACGGGAGGCATCTGGCTGGGACAAGCGGCGTCGATGCCGCCGCGGCCCGAGAGGGAACCGACATCTTTTGAAACCGACGACCTCGCCTTCAACGCGTTCATGCACCGCGGCGCCATCGATCTCAACGCGTTACAGACCTCCTTTCCGGAAGGCTCCATGCCCGCGGCCGGCATCCCTTGGTTCGTGGCGCCGTTTGGCCGGGACAGCTTGATCGTGGGACTGCAAACGCTCCACCAGTTCCCTGAGCGCGCGGCGGGAACGCTTCGCCTTCTCGGCGCGCTGCAGGGGGTGAAAGAGCGCCCGGATCGGGGCGAGGAACCTGGCAAGATTCTCCACGAGATGCGCTACGGCGAGATGGCTCGCCTCGGTGAAGTGCCCCACACGCCTTACTTTGGATCGGTCGACGCAACGCCACTCTTCGTGCTCCTCTTTGCCGAGACGATTGCGTGGACCGCCGACGAATCGCTCTTTCGTGACCTTCTACCAAACGTGCGGCGAGCAATTGAGTGGATCGAACGATACGGCGACGCCGACGGCGACGGCTTGGTCGAATACCGGACTGACGCCCAGGGACTTGGCCACATTCGCCACCAGGTTTGGAAAGACAGCTGGGACTCGCTCCATCACCGCGACGGCCGTCCCGGCGAAGGCGCGGTCGCCGCCGTCGAAGTCCAAGGGTACGTCTACGCCGCCTACCAACGGCTGGCTGACGTCGTGGACCGATGCGGCGAAACCGCGTGGGCCAATCAACTGCGCCAGCGTGCCTCAATGGTGCGAAGTTTGGTCGAAGAGCGATTTTGGCTGTCCGAGGAAGGCTACTATGCACAGGCCCTGGACGGCGCGAAAGAGCCGGTGCGCGCGATCAGCTCCAACCCCGGTCATCTCCTGTTCTGCGGCCTGCCCTCGCCCGAGCGCGCGGCCACGGTGGCCCAGCGCCTTCGTCGAGCGGACATGTCGAGCGGATGGGGCATCCGCACGTTGAGCGCTGAAGCCGCGACGTTCAACCCGATGAGCTATCACAACGGCTCGATCTGGCCGCACGACAATAGCCTAATCGCCGCCGGTCTCTTTTCCTACGGGCAGGCAGAGGAAGGCAACGCTATCGCATCGGCGCTCTTCGCGGCCGGCCGGTCCGATCCGCTCCTCCGCTTACCCGAGCTCTATTGCGGCTTCTCGCGAGAGGGGCCCGACGACGATGCGCCCGTGTCCTATCCGGTGAGCTGTAGCCCACAGGCATGGGCGGCCGGCGCCGGGTCCCTTTTGCTGCGCTCGATGCTCGGCCTGGCAGTCGATGTCGAAAAGGAGCGCCTCTGTGTTGCCCCGGCATTGCCGAACTGGCTCGAATCAGTCACGATCCGTAACATGTGCGTCCTTGGACAAACGGTGTCTTTGACCGTGCGCCGGGACGGCGGCGACTACGAAATCGAGTCCGATGGGCCGGTCGATCGCCGGCTTCCCGAATTTGCGGACTCCACCGCCTAGCCGAAAGGTTGAGCCATGAGCATTTCGCCAGCACATGCCGAACCCGCGATTCATCCCGAAACGAGGATCGGCCACGTCCACCTCAAGGTCTCGGACCTTGATCGCGCGATCGCCTTTTATCGAGATGCGCTGGGCTTTGAATTGATCCAACGATACGGCGCCCAGGCGGCATTCCTCTCCGCCGGCGGCTATCATCATCATATCGGCCTCAACACCTGGGAGAGTCTGGGCGGCGCTTCGCCGGCGCCGGGCACGACCGGACTGTATCACCTCGCGATTCTCTACCCCAACCGCGTCGAGCTCGCACGCGCATGCAAGCGCCTGCGCGACCACGGTGCACGGATCGGCGGCGCATCGGATCACGGCGTCAGCGAGGCGATTTACTTGAACGATCCGGATGGCAACGGCATTGAGATCTACCGCGATCGCGACCCGGAAGACTGGCCGCGCATGCCCAATGGCGAGCTGCGCATGACCCTCGATCCGCTCGACCTCGACGGGCTCCTGGCGGAGCTTGGCGAGCAGTAACGCCTGCTGTGCGACGAAGCATGCCCGCCATCTGGAGTCCTCGATGCCCCATCGACCACTCGCGCCCGATCTTGTCCTCGTCAACGCCGTGGTCCATACGATGAACGCATTCGACGTGACCGCGAGCGCCGTCGCGATCAAAGACGGCCGCGTTGTCGGCGTCGGCCTCAACGACGAAATGCGCGACCTCGCGGGCTTCGGAACGGTCGTCGAGGATCTGGACGGCGCCGTCATCGTCCCCGGTCTGATCGACGCGCACAATCATCTGCTCTCGACCGGCCAGGTGCAGGGGCAAATCAAACTCTATGCCTGTCGTTCGATGAGCGAGATCACGGAGCGGGTGGCCGAACGAGCACAACAAACGCCGCCAGGAGAATGGATCCTCGGCCGTGGCTGGGACGAAAGCCTATTGGCTGAGCAGAGGCACCCGACCCGGTACGATTTCGACGCTGTCGCACCCAACCACCCGGTCGTGCTGCACCGCGTCTGGAACAAACTCGTCGCCAATACCGCGGCGCTCAAGCGTGCCGGGGTCGGCCGGGACACGCCCGACCCACCGGCGGAGATCCTCTACGCGGGCACGTTCGAGCGCGACGGCACGGGCGAGCCGACGGGGTTATTCCGCGACCGGGCCAAGGAGCTCATTACGGACCACATTCCCCCGCCGTCCGCGGGCGAACTCGTTCAGGCAATCGAGCGCGCCTGCCGAGCATACAACGCGGTCGGCCTGACCGGAGTTGGCGAGCCGGGCCTTGGTCCGGACGAGATGCGCGCGTTCCATCGCGCCCATCGCGAACGACGGTTGACGGTGCGGACGGAAATGCTGTTAGCGGCATGGGGCTTCGTTCCTGCCAGCGATGAGCACAGATTGAAGGAGCGGATAGCCTCGATAGGCGTGGAAGGCGGCTTCGGCGACGACCTTCTCCGTCTTGGTGGCGTCAAAATCATGCCGGACGGCGGCGTCGGCGACCGCACGGCCCGCATGTATGTGCCATATCTTGATGAGGCTGAGAATCGGGGCACGTGGGCGGTCGATCCTGATCAGTTGCCAGAACTGATTCGCTGGGTGCATGATCGCGGCTGGTCGATCGATAGTCACACCTGCGGCGATGAAGCCCTGGAGGTCGTGGTCCGGGCGTATGTCGCGGCCCAAGTCGCCAATCCGAAGCCGTGGCTTCGCCATCGCGTCCACCACGCCTATTTCCCGACGCCCGCGGTCATCCGGCTCATGGCCGATCACCGCATTCCGGCGGTGGTTTCGAACCCGTTCATTGTGAACCTGGGCGAAAGCTTCGTGGCCTCGGTTGGCGAGGAACGCGCATCACAATTGATGCCGATGCGGTCGTATATCGACGCGGGCGTGCCGCTCGCCGGATCGTCGGATTCCTCAGTCTCGGACTACAATCCCTGGCTGGGCATGTATGCAGCGGTAACACGTTCGACGGTCATGGGACGCGTCCTCGGCGCCCCCGAGCGGATCACCGCCCGCGAAGCGCTCCGCTCATATACCATCGGTGGGGCGTTCGCGCTCGGTCGCGAACGCGACCTCGGATCGATCGAGCCCGGCAAACTCGCCGATCTCGTCGTGCTCGACGAAGACCCGCTCTCGATACCCACTTCCGAGATCAAGGAGATCCGGCCGCGGGCAACAATGCTCGGCGGACGATGGGTACACGACCGTCGCTGATCACCCGCGATGCCGGCGGCGATCAGAGACCGCGCAACAGCGCCAGGTCCTCCTCGCTCACGTGCTCGGTGAGGAAGAGATCGACGCCGGCCTCTTCGAGTGTGGCGCGGAAACGGAGGACAAGCGCCAGTTCGCGCTCATTCAATTCGTAGCCGTGTTGGCGCAAGGCGGCAAGCAGGTCGTGCCGCGCGACCGCGCGAAAATCGGGATCGCTCATCGCCTGCTCGGCTAGGCGCCTGAGCACATCCATGCGAATCTCGTTCGTGGCGTCCATTGACGGTCCTGTTTTGTCGCGATTTGGGCTATCGGTCAGCCCTGCCGAAACCCAGTCAGTCGTCGTCGCCATCCCGGTGGATGCCGCACCTATCCCTCGCGGTACGGCGATTGTACAACGCTTCTGGCACCGTTCCAGCTCTCGATGCCGGCGGGCGTGGTAGGCTGCGTTCATGGAAGGCGCCATGGTCGCAATAAGGCTTTGAAGGAAACTGCCGTGAGGTGGCTTGGAGGATCGCGCAGGAATACAGCCTGGCCCACTTCGCCCCGACCAGACGTGGCCACTGCCGTCTGCCCAAAGTG
>JBOGUE010000729.1:0-21954 GCA_050695955.1 Thermomicrobiales bacterium
GGTTTTTGGTCGAGATCGGCAATGAGGTCGTCGCCAACTTCCAGGATTGCTCAGGTCTGACGGCCGAGTTCGAGGTGCAGGAAGTCATCGAAGGGGGCAACAATGAGTTCATTCTCAAGCTCCCCGGCCGGCGGAAGTTCACGAACATCACGCTCAAACGCGGCGTGACGTCGAATCCCCAGTTCATGAGCTGGCGCCCAAAGATCGAGGGTGGAAAGATCAAGGTCGAAAAGAAGAACCTCTCGATTATCCTCTTCAATCATACGGGCGAAACCGTGAAGACCTGGAACGTGGTTCAAGCCTTTCCGATGAAATGGACTGGACCCGATTTGAAGGCGAGCTCGATGGAAGTCGCGATCGAAACACTTGAACTGGCCCACGAGGGCTGGACTGAGAAGTAAGCGACGGCCGCGCACCGCGGCCGGAGGCGTGAGTGCATGGCTGAGCGGTCGAATGTGCGCCCCATCGCCGTGATTCGACGGATTACCGGGGTCCGGGCCGGGAGTGGACCACGGCTGGCCGTGTTCCGGCGGCTGGACCGCTTGAGCGGCAGCCGCTGGCTCGGGTCGATTGCGGTTCGCAACGGGCTAGGTGCGCGCATCGCGCGGCACTCAGCGGGCTTCGGTCAATCGCTCAGACCATTGCGTGTGCGGCGGCTCATGTCCCTCTCGGGCATGGGCTTGGTGCTCCGGAGACCGGGACGACCCCAACGACCCGCATCGGCACAGATCAGATACACATGGCCCGGTTCGCGGCCCACCATCGACGAGGCAATGATCGAGCGGTCTGTGGATTTCGATGAGCGATCGTTGGAAGATCCATACCAGCCATATGTTGCCGGGTACGATGACGAAACTGATGACGCCGATGTCTCGGACGACGTCGCTCGCCCAGGCGACCTGCTCGACGCGCCGGCCGAGTCGATCTACGCCCGCCACGAGGCCTTTCTCGGATTGCCGTTGCGAACCGCCCGGGTTGCTCGGAGTGGTCCTGGGATACCGCCGCGAGCGGATCGAGTGGCGGAAGCACCGACGCTCACCCTCGCCGCACCAGTGGTGGTCGGTGGCGCTGAATCGCCTACCCCTACCGCCTTTGCTGATCCGATCGGGCACGTCGGATCGATCGTCGATCCCGGCCATGCTCCTCGGGCTGATCGTCACATCGTGACCGCATACGCCGGCTCGGTCGCGCCGTTGATCACGGCGCACCCGGCGACGTCAGACCGCTTTGCCGTGACCGAGCTCGTGGCAGGTGGATCAAGACTTGCCGACGAGCGGTTCGCTCCGCGGCCTACCACGGGACTTCACGCCCTTCGCCAGATGGCGACGGTCGAGCCGCTGCAATCAACCCGATCTGCCGGCGCCCTCGCAATGTCCGTAGCGGCGAAACATGGTTCAACAACCGCCGGTTCCCCGGCGCAAGGCGTTCGAAAATATAGCGTCGCGCCGGTTGCGCTGGCGATGTCGAGACGGTTGACGATGGCACGGGCCGCGGCAATCCTGCGCGCCGCCGGCGGCCTCGGGCAACCCACGGTGGGCCAACCGGTGTGGCCGGCGGCCGCTTCCGTCGGCGTCGCGATGCCAGCAGGTTTACGTGTGGCCCCCACTACGGTGATCACCGACTCACGCGATGTCGCCGGGCACGATTCTCCCGTTGTCATATCAGACCATGCGGCCGGCGGAGCGCTCGGTGAATCGCCAAAAATCACCTGGTCGTCGGGGATCGCAGTCCTTCCCGAATACGAACAGCCTGACCAAGGAGCCGGTTCGTGGCGTGGGTTCTTGCCCGCTGATGAGCAGGCGGGATCTGGCGTTCCTTACCGCCGCTGGAGAACTGGCGCATCCATCGGTCCGCTCGTACAAACGTTCTCCCACGCGGCGGATCGCATGTTGGCGACAGGCGGCAGCGTTATAGGCGGGGAACCCGAGCCGTCCATTGTCGGCGCCCACGGTCGGTGGGCGATCCGACCGCGATCAGGACGCCGCATCGAATCGCTTTCGTTTCCGTCCAGTATCCGTCGGATGCAAACGACCGCTGCCGACCTGATCTTGCGTCGCGCGCCGGGCGTGGCCGCACGGTCATTTCTGGGAGCGGAGGCAAATCGCCTCCTGAACTGGCCGGCGACGCCAACAGGTGTCGATGCGCCACTCTCGCCGGTTGCGTCGCCAGGGTCGACGATCGCCGGTCACCCGGAAGCGCTGGGACCGCCCGAGGTTGGTGGTCCCCTGCCGGCAGCGGCTGGTCGCGGGCGCCGCGCCATGCGTATCGAATCGATCACCGCGACGTTATCGCCCCAGTATCCGGCAAACGCGCTCATGGCCCCATCTCCCGGCGGTGCCTGGCATGCCGTCACGACGCCGATGCCGGGCGCACAATCAACCAGCGCTCAGGAGCACCGCGAGGCGATGGTTGGCGGGATCGACGCCGGCAGCGCTCCTGTCCCGCCCGAGTTGGTGCCGGCATTCGCCGCGCGGCGTGCTCAGCACGCGACCTGGGGCGAGTCACTCGCGGTTGGCAGTCCGCCGTCGTTCCTCGCCGTGGAGCGGAGCGGTGCATCGGCCGTCGAGGTCGGCCGCCCAATCGCCGGCGTCCTCCGCCGCCTGGCTTTTGCGGACGCGTGGCATCGACCAGTGGGTGGCGGGCCGCACGTTTCCTGGGAACGGGCAGCCACGGCTGCTGCCGGTCGACTTCCGCTCGGACGAACGAGAGTTGACGCGTCGGCACGCTCCAGATCGGGAGACCGACAGCCGGCCCCCGGGTGGCCGCCGAGCGGGTCCTGGCCAAGCGTGTTTGCGTCGCCACATCCTGCCGGCTCAACCGGATTGGTTGGCGGATGGTCCACGTCGGAGCTGCCGCTTTCGACGTTCCACCGGGGAGTCCAGGACGAATTCGCGAGAGGTGGGCTGCCGGGTGGGTTAGCAGTGGCGCCGGGCCTGGCCGGCGTTCCAAGCTCTCGTGTCTCAACCCACCGAGCGGTTATGCGGGCTGTGGGGATTGATCCAATTGCCGGCGTCTCTCCCGTCTATGCAGGCGGATGGCCAACCGCCGCATCGGAGCAAATGGTGCTCCAACGGCGGTCGCGCGTCCACACACTTGCATCGTCTGTGCCGGCGCCGGGCGGAGGCGTATCGCCGTTCGCGGGCATCATGGGATCCGGTCCAATGGGTGGCCCGGACGGTGGGGCGTCGATGATGGAGGGCCCGGCGGCGTCGATGATGGAGGGCCCGGCGGCGTCGCCGTGGACCGCCACCGCGTCGTTGCCGGTCGTCCGTGCCTGGCGGCGCTTAATGCCGGCGACGCCCGCCGCCCCAGCGCAGGTACCATCGTTCGCCCGGTGGCCGGTCTTCCGGAGCGCGCTTCCCGACGTAGCGGAACCGGGTGCGGTACAGCGCTCCACGGCCGCCGAGGCGATGACCGCAAGCGAGGGGCAGGCGCTGCCACCGCTGGTACGCCGCTCGATGGAGCACCTCTTTCGCATGGACCTGGCGAGCGTACGCGTTCACTCCGGGCCGCGGGCGGCTCGCGCGACTGGCGCGGTGGCCGCTCGCGCAATGGCTCATGGCACCGACATCTATCTGCCAGGCGGCGTCGGGGAATCGCCGCGCGGCGGGGAGATGCCCCTCCTCGCACACGAGCTCACCCACGTCGCGCAGCACCTGGGTCACCGGCCTCCTTCGGCGATGCCGTCGCTGACGCTTGCCCGCCGGAGCGCGCCCGAGGAGCACGACGCCGACCAGATCGAGCGCATGGTTGCGGACGCGGTACAGGACCGACCGGCGGCGCAGCGCGAGCCGGCAACAGAGCTGACGCTGGCGAGGCGGCCGGCGTCGATGACCATCATGCGGGTCGAAGGGGACGCGGCGCCGCCGGTAACAACGGCATCGGCCGGGCCGGGATCGTCTCCTGGCACAGCTGAGACCGGCACGGACGAAAAGGACAAGACTGAGCAGATTAAGAAGACGGACAAGATGGCGGAGGAGCTCTTCCGCCGCCTCGAACGCCGCTTGATTGTCGCGCGCGAGCGCGGTGGGCATCGATGGTAGACGTCTCGATTCGCGGAGGACCAGATGGCGACAAAGGGCTCGTTGGAAACCGTTGAAGGGCCGTCGATCAAGGTTGACTTCCTCTTCAACCCGAAGGAATACGCGATCAGCAAGCAAAACACCTGGAGCCCGCCGGAGGCGAACCGGGGCTCCGACTCGACGACGCTGCACTTCGGTGGAGGCAACCCCAAGGGCCTCAAGATGCAACTCTTCTTTGACACATACGAGCAAGGGACCGATGTGCGTCCAAACTACACCGACAAGCTCTTCCAGATGATGGAGATCAACACGAAGTTACCGGAAGGGAGCACGACCCAATCGACCGGCGCGCCGCCGAAGCTCAAGTTCACCTGGGGCACAACCTGGACCTTCCAATGTTATTTGGAATCGCTCGGGGTCAACTTTACGCTCTTTTTGGCGGACGGGACGCCGGTACGCGCCACTGCCGATCTTCAACTCAAGCAAGCCGTCGACGAGAACGCCCAGCCCGGCACCAACCCAACCTCCGGCGGCGAGGGCGGCGAACACATTTGGCTCGTCGGGCCGCAAGATCGGCTTGATCTGATCGCCTTCCAGGAGTACGGCGACGCCAAGATGTGGCGGATTATCGCCCAGGCGAACGGCATCTCTGACCCGCGCAAGATCCGGGCCGGGCAACGGCTGATCATTCCGCCGCCGGGCAGTTAGGAGTTTCACCGTGGTCGACACCGACCCCCAACGCAAGAAGACCCTTGCCCAATTCCGGATCAAAATCAACGGGGCGGATGCGCCCGCCAAGGTGATGGGCGACGTGATCGGCGTCGTCGTCGATCAGCGATTGCATCTGCCGGCCATGTTCGAGATTCGCATGCAGATCTTGCCGCACGACATGTCCTGGCTCGACGGGGACACCTTCGATGTCAGCAAGGAGGTCGAAATCTTTGTCGGCTATGCGGGCGCGGAGAAATCGCTCGTCGTCGGCAAGATAACGGCAATCGAACCCGATTTCGACGAGGAGATGCCGACGGTCACCATCCGCGGCTACGACTTGTCGTTCACTTTGCATCGCGCGATCAAGACACGAACATTCGTCAACGTCACCGACAGCGATCTGGCGACGAAGATGGCGCAAGAGGGGGGACTCACCGCACAAGCCGATGCGACCACGCAGACCTATGAGTATCTGATCCAGCACGGCCAAACGAACTACGACTTTCTGCTCAATCGCGCGCGGCGCATCGGATTTGAGATGTTCGTTGACGCCAGGAAGCTCGTCTTCCGCAAGCCGAAGCCCGTTGGTGGTCCGATTGCGGTCGAGTGGGGAAAGAACCTCTATCAGTTTCGTCCCCGGCTCTCGATCGGCGATCAGGTGGACAGTGTCACTGTCCGCGGTTGGGACCCCGCGGCGAAGATGGCAATCGTTGGGCAGGCAACGTCGGGCAAGGGCGCCCCCCAGAACGGCATCAGCCAAACTGGCGCCAGCCTGGCGAAAAAGACGTGGGGCGCGGCCGAACGCATCATCGTCGACAACCCCGTGGGCAGTCAGGGCGAAGCCACGCATTTAGCGCAGGCAGAACTTGACGAGTTGACGGCATCATTCATCGAAGCCAAGGGGGCGTGCCTGGGCGATCCGACGATCAAGGCCGGTGGCCAGATAGAGGCCAAAGGAGTGGGCACGAAGTTCAGTGGCACCTACTACCTTACCGAGGTCCGGCATACGATCTCGGCAGAGACGGGGCACCATACCTTCTTTACCGCATGTAGCCAGCAGCCGGACGCCATCTCGACGATCATGGTCGAGCCGCCGGATCGCCCCCGCTGGCCGATGCTCATGATCGGCCTGGTGACCAACAATAAGGATCCCGATAAGTTGGGGCGGGTCAAGGTGAAATTCCCGTGGTTCTCCGACGACCAGGAGAGTCATTGGGCGCGGATCGTCTCACCGATGGCGGGGACGGATCGCGGTTGGCTCATCCTGCCCGAGGTGAACGACGAAGTGCTGTGCGGCTGCGAACATGGTGATCCGACGCGATTCTTTATCCTCGGCGGGCTCTGGAACGGCATCGACATACCGCCGGTCGGCACGAAGGAGATTGTCGCCGACGACGGCAAAGTGAACCAGCGCATTTGGCGATCGCGCACCGGTCACCTCTTGCTCTTCGACGACACAGCACGTGAGGAATCGATCCGGATTATCGACAAGACGACCAAAAACCACATCACGATTACTTCGGCGGACAACAAACTCCTCGTCGAGATGGAAGGCGACATCGAAGTCACCTCCCGCACTGGCCTGATGAAACTGACGGCCGAGAAGGACATCTCGCTCGAGTCGAAGACCGGCACGATCAACATGAAAGCCAACGTCGATGTGGTCACGAGCGCAACCACAGGCAAGATCGCGATGACGGCTCAGGCCGACGTCACCGCGGAGTCCAAGACAGCCAAGTTTGAGGTGAAATGCGTTAACGCCGAGGTGACGGCAAACGCCAACGCGAAGATGAAGGCAAATGCCATGTTCGACATCGAGGCCGGGTCGAACCTGACGGCCAAGGCCAACGCCGTCGCCGAGATCAACGGCTCCGCCGTGGCAACCCTCAAGGGCGGCATGGTGAACGTCCAAGGTTCGGGCGTGACAAACATTACGGGCCCGATGGTGAAGATCAACTAGCCCTCCCGTCATTCCGACCGAAGGGAGGAATCTCGCCTCGCAAGGCCAGCGGAGAGAGTCCTCGCGGCGGCTCGGAATGACGGTGGTAGAACGGAGGCAAGACAATGCCGCAACCAGCCGCGCGGGTGGGCGATCCGACGGCCCACGGCGGAGTCGTCACCGGACCTGGATGTCCGGTCGTGCTGATCGGCGGAATGCCGGCCGCCTGCGTGGGCGACGCGCACGTCTGCCCCATGTTTGACGGGCCGAAACCTCATGTCGGCGGCGTCATCCTGCCACCCGGCGGCCTGACGGTCCTCATCGGCGGTCGGCCGGCGGCACGGATGGGCGACATCACCCAATGCGTCGGACCGCCAGGGGTGATCGCGATGGGATGTCCGACGGTGATGATTGGACCATGAGGGACCTATGGACAAGCGAGTGAAGTCCAACGGACACATCGAGCAGGACATCATCGGCCAAGGCTGGGCGTTTCCGGTCCGGCCAGACGTGCGCGGCCGGATCGCAATGACCACGACCACGACGGAGACGATCGAGCGGGCGATTCGGCTGATCCTGCAGACCGTCAAAGGCGAGCGGGTGATGCGACCCGAGTTCGGCAGCGACCTGCATTTGCTTACGTTTGCACCGAACGACGCGACGACCGTCGGGCAGGCCGACTACTACGTCCGGCAGGCGCTCGCCCGATGGGAGCCACGCATCACAGTCGAGAACGTGGCGGTATCCTGGTCGGGCATGCAGCGCGGCCTCATGTTGATCGCGATCGAGTACCTCGTGAAGGCGACGAACGACAGGCGCAACCTCGTCTACCCGTTTTACGCCATCCCCGAGGAGGTCTAGCCGCGTTTGCACACCCCGTCGTTCCGACCGCGGAGAGGAATCTGACTCGAATAGAAGACGTTGCTGATGAGAGGCAGATCCTTCGACAGGCTCAGGGTGACGGGAGGGGAAGGTTAATCGATGACGCTCGCATCGCTTGCACCGAATTTGGATGACCGGACGTTTCAGGACATGGTCGACGAGGCCAAGCGCCTGATCCCGCGTTATTGCCCGGAATGGACCGATCACAACGTCAGCGATCCCGGCGTGGCGATGATCGAGCTCTTCGCCTACCTAACGGAGGGGATGATCTTCCGCCTCAATCAGGTGCCGGACAAGACCCACATCCACTTCCTCGACATGATCGGCGTCGAATTGATGCCCGCGCAGGCGGCCGTGGCCGACGTCACCTTCACTCTCTCCGCGCCGCAGCCCGCGCCGGTGCGTATTCCGGAAGGGACCGAGGTCGCGACGGTCCGCACCCCCGATTGGGAGGCGATTACCTTTTCGACGACGGAAACGCTTGAACTCGAACCGGCGAATATGATCTCACTTCAGACCTCGACCAACGGGGCGCAGTTCGTCGAGCGCCGAGACCGCCTCCTCGGCGAGGGTCTCGCCTTCGAGGCGTTCGAGCGGACGCCGAAGCCAGGCAACGCCTGGTATCTCGGCTTTGCCGGCAATCTGAGCCGGCACACCATCCGGCTTCGCCTCCAAGCCGATCAAGGGACCGGTCCGAACCCGGAAGACACGCCCCTCGTCTGGGAGGCGTGGCTGGGTGAGGACGCCGGTTGGTCGCTCATCGAGATCGAGGAAGACACGTCCAAGGGGCTGCTGCGCGCCGGTGTCGTCGTCGTCCACCTGCCGGCCAGCATGCTTGGCGCAACCCTCGGCGACAAGCGGGCACGTTCCTGGTTGCGGGCGCGCGTCATCGAGACATCACCGGGCCAGTACCCGTACGACCGCACGCCGAGAATCCTGGCGGTCGCTGCCGAGACCATCGGCGGCAGCGCGCCCGCGCGTCATGCGGAGCGCATCCGCAACGAGCCGGTTGGCTTTGGCGACGAGACGCCCGGACAGTCATTCCAGCTCAACCACACGCCTGTCTTGCCGCGGCGCGCGGGTGAGTTCCTCGAAGTCGGCGATGGTGACGGCGGCTGGATACCCTGGATTGAAGTGCTCGACTACTCCACGTCAGGCCCCGACGATCCGCACTACACGCTCGACTCGGCGACCGGCATCATCTCCTTCGGACCGGCCATCCACGAGCCCGACGGCTCCGTGCGGCAGCACGGAGCTATCCCGCCGGAAGGCACACCTGTACGCTTCAGCAGCTATCACACCGGCGGTGGCACGATCGGCAACGTTGGCCAGCACCGGCTGGCCATCCTCAAGTCGTCGCTGTCGTACGTGGCAGGTGTCAGTAACCGGTATCCGGCGACCGGCGGCGCCGACGTGGAGTCGATCGAGCATGCCAAGATGCGGGCGGGTGCTTGGCTGCGGACGCGGGATCGCGCGGTGACGGCGGACGACTTTGAGACGTTGGCGATGCTGGCGTCGTCGGCGGTCGCCCGCGCCTGCTGCCTTGACCCGTCCGACTTCCCGCCCGGCTCCGGTCGATCCGCGCCCAAGATCGGCACGGTGGTCGTCGCCATTTTGCCGAGCGTCGCCAGTCCTGACCGGCCCCTGGAGCCGGACGAGTTGCGACCTCCCGCGGAGTTGATCAAAACCGTGCGCGACTTCCTCGACGAACGCCGCCTTATCACGACAATGCTCGACGTGCGGCCCGCTCGCATCATCAGGGTCGCGGTCCAGGCGACGGTTGCCTGCCACATCCCGGCGCAGACCGAACACATCCGCGCCCGTGTCGAACAAGCGCTGTACCAATTGCTCAATCCGGTGACAAGTGGGCCGGACGGCTTCGGCGGCTGGCCGTTTGGGCGTGATCTCTCAATTTACGACGTACATGCGGCGATCCAGCGGGTGCCCGGCATCGAGTTGATTGCCGACGTCCGTCTGAGCGTGGTCGACGATCGGGGACGCAGCCGGGATGCCGGCGCTCGCGTGGCGGTGCCGCCGGACACGGTAATCGCGTCGGATCGACACCTCGTGACGGTGGGAGGTCGGCGACGGTGAGCGCCGTTGCGGAAACACGCGAGCTCATCCCCGCGCCCGACCAGCGCATCGGCCCCAACGGCCACGTGCCGGAATGGATGTACGCGCGCAGCGCGCTGCTGGCGTACCTGCCGGCGATCTTCAGCGAAGAACCGGACGTTGATTTCATCGGCCGGTACTTGATGATCTTCGAGACAATCTTCGACTCGCTCGACGAGGTCGTCGGTCACCTGCCGGACTACTTCCACCCGCACACTGCCCCTGAGGCCTTTCTGCCATGGCTGGCGTCGTGGATCGATCTCGCGCTTGACGAAGGATGGCCGTTGGAGCGGCGACGGGCGGTGCTGGCTAACGCCATGGAGCTCCACCGGCGGCGCGGCACGATTCGCGGTTTGCGGGAGCACATCGAGCTCTACAGCGGGTTCGAGCCGGAGGTCGTCGAACGCGGGATGGGTCTCAAGCTTGGACCGAAGAGTCGCCTGGGCCATCAAACCGTACTCGGTCGGGGAGACCGCCCGTACCACTTTTCGGTCATCCTACGGGTGCCTGATCCCGATGCCGTCAGTCGAACGCGCCTGCGTACGATCATCGAGGCCCAACGACCAGCCCACACGACGTACGCCCTCTTCGTCCTCCCGCTCGACGCCGAGGGGTTCGAGGTGGAAGAGGCAAGCGGCTCGGACGATTCGGCACGGAACCAAGGTGAAGGAGAACGCACGTGAGCGCCAGAGCCGCAAAGGGAGCAGCTACCAACGGCGCACCGCTGGGCGGGCTGGTCCGTCTCGAACCGCGAGACGGTTTGGTCATCGATGCCGAAGCCTGGCTCGTCGCGCACGCCTACCACGATCAGACCGCTTTCAGCCATAACCTGGCCGCGCACGGTTACGGCGTGCTTGCCGGCTTGGAGGTCGTTCCGGCCGGCGGGAGACGATTGGGTGTCCTGCCTGGTATCAGCATCGACCCCGCCGGCCGGCTGATGGTCAATCCGTCCCCAGTGCGGGTCGAAATCGAAGATGCCGCGGCCCTCGCTGGGCTCGTCCTCATCGTCCTG
This sequence comes from Thermomicrobiales bacterium, assembly GCA_050695955.1. GTDB lineage: Bacteria > Chloroflexota > Chloroflexia > Thermomicrobiales > UBA6265 > JBOGUF01. The sequence continues at coordinate 10,679 of JBOGUE010000729.1, forward strand.
CGTCGCGCGGACGCCGACCCGGATGATGATGGGCGGATTAAGGAAGAGGCGATAGTCCAGGCCGTCGGCGTTCCGCCAGAGGAACCCTACGTCGAGTTAGCGCGGGTCGACTTAGGGGCGCAAGGGAGTTTTGCCGCCGCAACTGACCCAGCACGGCCCAAGCCTGGCGAGATCGACCTGCGATTCCGGCCGATCGCCGGTGGGCACGCCCGGGGCGACGTGACCGTTGCCGACTTGGCGCTACCCTCGGCCGGCGAGGGCCACGCCGGCGGCGGTGCGCTCCTGGCGCGGGCGATCAACGTCGAAGGCTCATTCCGGGCACGCTATGCCGGCGAGCTCCGGCCAGGGGATACGATCGGCGATATCACAATCCTCTATGCCTCCGGCAACAAGGAATTTACTCTGAACGAAGGGACGACGAGCTGGCTCAAGTCGTTCCTGGAAGGTGGCGGTAGCTTAATCGGCGACGGCTGCCACGCGGCGCCTGCCGATCCGTTCGGAGCCGCCTTCGACAAGCTCGGCAAGGCGATCGGCCGGCAATTGAAGCGGGTCGTCACTGGCGACCGGATCCTGTGGGCGCACAACATCTTCGGGGCGCCGCCGCCAGGTCTCGTCAAAACCGATGTCGGCCTGATTCTAGCGGGCGGTGGGGTCGTCTACTGTGCCAGCGACTACGGGTGCATGTTGTCCGGCGCCGGCGAATCTCCACCGGCACGCGCGGCGATTCGCGCCGTGGAGGAGTTTGCCGCCAACTTGGCCGCCTCGGCACGGGAGCGCGCGCTCGCACTCTCATTGGTTGAATAGACGGTAGCCGATTTGCGCATTCACCGGTAGGATAGGGGCACAGTCGCTTCGATCCTGGCGAATCGTCTTAGTGCGCCCCGCGGATGCGTGGGGTGGGGAAAACAACATGGCGGAAGGTCTCCGCGTTGAGCTGAGCGAAGACGCATTGGTGGCGAGCCCTGGCGGGGCCGTCACCACGCGCTGCACGGTTTACAACGCCAGTTTGATCGTGGACGAGTATCGCCTCTCGGTCACCGGCGTCGATCCGTCATGGATCGAAGCGCCACCGGCGACGGCGCGCATTTTTCCCGAATCGTTCGAAACGGTCACGATCCAGTTTCGGCCGCCGCGCACGGCCTCGGTTGCAGCTGGGGATTACCCCTTCACGATCAGTGCCGCCTCGGCCGATAACCCCGCGCTCACTGCCTCGGCCAGTGGCGTGCTCACCGTCGGGCCGTTCGTCGACTTCGGTATGGACCTCGATTCTCCCCGCCAGATCTCGGGGGAAGTCGAAGGTGTCTACGCCGTGCGCGTGTCGAACCTTGGCAACGCCCGCCTCACGATAGGACTTGAGGCCCGCGAAGAGACCGGCGAGATCGAGTTTGCGTTCCCCAATTCACCGCTCGAGCTCGGACCGGGCGAGACGAAGCCGGGTTCGGTCGTGGTTCGGCCGCGAGCGGCGCGGCTAGGTGGAACCGGCGCGGTGTATCAGATCACTGTCGGCGCGGTCATTGACCGTGTCTTGCCCCCGATGGACGTGCCGGAGGAGGCAATTCGGCGGGCCACGATGGTCACGTTCCAGCATATGCCGGGCGTGCACGAGCCGCCCGTGCTGGAGCCACAGACCGTCGAGCTGGCCGGCCAAACGACGCAGACGTCGCTGATCCTTACGAACCGCAGCGCCGTTCCGATCGTGATGGGCTTAGAAGGCACTGACAAGGCGCAGGCGCTCGAATTCGAGTTCGTCGGTGGCAATCGCGTGCAGGTGCCGCCGGGGCAGGAACTACGGGTTGCTGTGCGGATCACCTGCCTCGACCGGGCGAAGTTGGCGCCGCCCCCCTCCCCGACCTCCTACACCATCATCGCGTCGCCGATCGAGCCCGCGGGCGATCCTCGAACAGTGCAAGGGGATCTCACCCAACCGGGCCCGGCCGACTTTCGCTTGCGCCTCGAACCGGAGACGGTCGAGAGCACCGGTCCAGAGAAGGTTCAATTGACGATCGAGAATGTCTCACCGCGCGCGGCGACGTTCACGATTGCCGCAACGAGCAAGGACGCCGCGCTCCTGATCACGCTCGGCGCGGAAAGGGTCGAGGTCCCGGCGAACGACCGGGTTGCCGTGCCGGTTGAACTGTCGCCGAAGGAAGACGGGCTCGCGCCCGCCGCCGGGGCGAAAGCAAGTGGCTACAGCGTCCGTGTCGCCCCGATTGACGCACCCGCACGGGTCAATGAGGTCACCGGACAATACGTCTTCACCCCGGCCGCGATTGCGATGCGCCTGGTGCGCAAAGAGATCGAAGCGCCAGCCGACGCCACCTTCGACGTCGAGATCGAAAACACCGGACGCAGCGACGTTTCGATCTCCATGGAAGCGTCGGACCGCGCCGGCGCGTGCCAATACGCCTTCGATCTTCAGCGCCTCCGAGTCGGACCACGTAGTACGGTGCTGGTGCGGCTGACCGTCACACCGCCAGCGGAACACAGGCCTGACGCGCGGTGGCAATTCGAGGTCATCGCTCGCCCCACCTTCCCCGCCGGTCCCGCGATCCACGAAGAGGGCATCCTGATTTACCGGCCGCCGACGGTTGGCCTCACGCTGGCGCCAACCGAGCGACGTGGGCGACGGGCGCGCTACGTCGACGTGATGCTGACCAATCCGACGCAGAGTCCGATCACGGTCAAGCTCACATCGACCGATCGCTCAGGCGGGCTTGGCGTCGTCCTCAAACAGGACACGATTGAAGCGCCGCCTGCCGGCCGCGGCGCGGTCAAAGTGCCGCTCAAGCTGACGCCATTCAAGCGCCAGCGCGGCTCCGGCCAGGCGTCCCTTTCCTTCAACGTGGCGGCGACGCCGATTTCGCCCCCCGGCGACGCGGTGACGGCTGAGGGACGCTTCGTCGCCCTCCCGCCGCGGTCACGCTGGTTCTGGGTGCTGATCGGCCTGGTCGTGCTCTTCGGCTTCCTTCTTAGTCCGCTCTATGAGAGGTCCTTCTACGCCGCTGGCTGGGACGAGCAACGGGAGTTAGAGGGACAGACGTGGAGCGGCGAGCACCACTTCCTCTTCCCTTGGGGCGAGTCGTACCCCTCCGGCCGCGGCGAGACGCGCCCCGGATCCGATATTCATTGCGTCTGGGATCGCCTGATTGATGGCGAGTTTGGCGATGTTCGCTCCTTCTGCTTCGCCCAGGGTCCACGACCCGAAGACGAAGAGGAACGGGAACTGCCGGCACTGCGTTAGCCGGTGATCGTCTACCGCGGTCTTCTCCTTACGGCCACCACACGTTCTGCACGAAGTTCGCGCCCTCTGGGATGGTCGAGCCATTGACCGCAACCGGCGTCGTTGCGCCGGGCGTCAGGATCCAGAGTGACACCTCCGGTCCAGATGCGAAGAGCGGCAAGGCATTGCCTTCCGGCGACCACGCGAAGATGTCGGTTAGCCCGAAGTCGGCCAAGTTGATCTGCGTCGCCTCATTCCCGCTCACGAGCCACACTGAGGCCCCGGCATCGGACCGGTCGACGACGGCCAGCGTCTGTCCGTCTGGCGACCAACGCAGCTTGTCGACCGGTTCGGCGAAGTCCGTGATCGGTTGCTGCGCGCAGTCGCCGGGATTCAGGTTGACCACGTGCATCGGCTCATTCGGCGCCGAGACGAGCAGCGTGAGCATGCCGTTCGCTGGCGACCAATCGACGGCGACGACATTGGGCATCGCACCGCACGGCTCGCTGCCGTCTATGCCCACGACGTGCAGTTGGCCGCCGGCCTGGGGGTCGCCGTCGAAGGAGGCCACCCAGGATCCATCGGGCGACCAGCTCGGGCTTGTGTTCGCATTTGGGTCGCCGGCGAAGACTGGCGTCGTGCCAACCTGGCTCGCGGTCGCCGCGGCGTCGGTTACATAGAGCGACTCCGGGTCGGGACCTGAGCGGACCAGCAAGCGATCGCCGCTCGAATTCCAGCTCACGAACGTGTCGAGGTTGTCACCGTTGTTCGGAGCGACGTTGGTCGGCGCTGCTGGTAGCGTTGGATCGGCGGCATCGACGACGTAGACGTCCCGGTCGCCATCGGCGTCGGTCGTCTGGATCGCCATCAGCGTGCCTTGCGGCGCGGGAACTATGGCGTCGACGCTGGCCGGCTCCGCGGTGATGCTGAGGACGGGCGGCAGGGCGGCGTTATCCGTGACGTTGTAGTAGAAGACGTTGCTCGTGCCCGGCGGCTGGAGTACGCCGACCGCCAGCACGTCGTTGCGGCCTGGTACCCAGGCGATCTGCGACGCCGTGCCGATACTGCCGAACGGCACGGGACCAAAGGGCGTCCTCGTCCCCAGATCGTAGATGAAGAAGTTCGTCGCCGGATCGGCCGCGTTACTGACGCGGAAGACGACCTTGCCGCGATCGTCGGTAAAGACTGGATCCATCCCGCCGTCGAACGGGAGTTCGTCACTGTCGAGCCTCGTTGGCTCGGTATCACCCGGTTGCACCAACCACAGTCGATTGACATCGTCGACGTAGACAACCGGCAAGGCGAGGTCCTGACCGGACGGCGCGATTGGCGCCGTATTCGTGAAGGAGACCTGGACTGGATCGGCGCTCGGTTCGATAGTGACTTGCTGGCTCGCTGCCGGTTGGAACCCCTCGGGCGCCGTCGCCTGAGCAATCTCGTAGGTATCCGGCGGCAATGCTTGAAGCAGGATCACGCCGTCGGCTGGGTTGCCGTCGAATTCGTCATTATCGCAGCCGCGATAGCTCGCGATGCCGAAGAGGTCGAAGCAAGAACCTCCGAGCGGCTGGCCCTGGTCGTCAGTCAACGTGATTTCAAGGGAACCGGTTTGAATCGCCGGTAGGTTGGCGATCGGTTGGGTGAGTGTCTCCCCGGCAAAGATCTCGATGTCGACCGATTCGGGTTCCGGCATCCCCGCGGGCGGCTGAAACTGGCGCAACCGCCAGAGACCGGGCGGAACGTCGGCGAATGTGACAATCCCATCCTCGGCTCCGTCGTCGCCGTCGCACACTTGCAGTTTCTCGCCCTCGGTGCCGGTGCGCGGCGTCAAGCTGTAGCAGGCTCCGGACAGCAGCGCCCCGTTTTCGTCGGTTGCTTCGACGGTGAGGCCGCCAAGCGGCTGCGACGTTGGTGTGATCGTCGGTTCAAGCGAGTTGGAGAAGGCCACTTCGGCTGTCTCGCCGGCGAACACTTCGAGCGGCTTCTCGGCTTCCGCGAGGTAACCGGAAGGCGTCTGGGATTCGGCCACCGTGTACTGACCGGCGGCAACGTCTTGTATGAGGATCGTACCGTCGGCTGGGTCCGCGTCGCCCTCCTGGTTGTCGCAGACCTCGACGACGGGCGCCGGGTCACCGAGCGTGAAGCACGCGCCGCCGAGCGGTACCGACCCATTCGAGGCGTCCAACGTGTCGATGCGCACCGAACCTGGCTCTGGCGCGGGTGAGGTTTCGGTGGTCGCCGCGCCTTCCGGCACGTTGACGACTTCGACGGTGGCGAAGGCGCCGGACTCGACGGTCAGCTCGACTGGTGCGGCCGCTTCGTACCCGGCAGGCGGCGTTTCGACGAGTGTGTAGGAACCAGGGCCGACCTCGATCCGGATAGTGCCAACCTGGGTGTCGGCGTCGCCCTCGCCCGCGTCACAGGCGGCGGCAACCGGTGTCCCTTGGGCCAGGACGGCGAAGCAGGCCTCGCCAACCGGGGTGCCGGCGTCGTCCACCTTGGTCACGATGATCGAGCCGGTCGAGTCCGCTGGCTCGTTCACGACCTCGATCCCTGAGGGCGCGCCGGCGACGATAGCCACCGGCTGATCTGGCCCGGCGACGAAGCCGAGCGGCGCGAACGTTTCGTGTAGCGTATAGCTTCCGACCGCGACACCATTGATCAAGATCGAGCCAGGATTCGTGTCGAGATCGCCTGTTTCTCCGTCACAGACGGTGACGACGGTCTGGTCGTCTTCGTCGAGCAGGGCGAAGCATGCCCCTGCAACGGAGGCGCCGGTCGGATCGACCTTGGTGATGACGATGCCACCGGTCGTGCCGCCAGTTCCCGCGGTCGCGGTAACGGTCGGCGTCGGCCCACTGGGCCGCCTCGGAGTTGAGGTCGCCTTCGCGGCGGCCGTCGGCACGGTCGGCGGCTTCGATACGGTACTGGTCGGCTGCGTGACGTTGGTGTTCGGACCGGGCGGACCTGGCGGGCGCTGTGGCGTGCGCGTGGCCGTTGCCGTCGCCCCGCGGGACGGCGGCGTTACGGTCCGTCCCGGTCCCGCTGGCGGCGCCACAGCCGTCCCTGGTGTGCCGACGGGCGACGTTTCGGGGCTGGCTTCGCCGCCGCCACCACCACCACCGCCGCCACCGTCGTCCCCGCCCCCACCTCCGCCGTCGTCACCAGCGCCATCGTCGTCGCCGCCTGGGGGTTCGGCAGGCGGGGGCGTATCTTCGCCGTCGGCGCCGTCCGGCGCGGGGATCTGCTCTTGCGTCGGCGTCGGTTGGACGTCCTCATAGCAGGCGGTGAGAACAAGAAGCGCCACGACCGCGAGGAGTGGCAGGGATGACCAACGACGCAGGCTCGACGGGACAAGGACCATCAACGCCTGACTTATCGCACGACTCGCTTGAGTCACCAGCCTCTCCTCGTGTGCGCTGCTCGGCACGTGCCGCGCGCGCAGTGCTCACTACGAGGTCGTGCGCCGCCGTACCAGTCCGTTTCGTTCGATTGGTCCCTGTGCCGCGTCGGGTCCGATGCGGCGTCCTACATCATTTCCTCGTCCTCGGGGGCGGCTTCTCGCGCGATCTCGGCCGGCGCCATGCCGTCTTCGAGTTCGCGCTGCGCCGATGCGGTCGCTCCAGAACTCATCGACGCCGCCACGCTATCCGCGGCCTGCTCGTGGCTATCGCCGGCCGGTCCAACCGTCATCGGTCCGGAGTGGGTCATCGAGCGCTGTTGCACGACGTGCGTCAACTCGTGCGACAGCAGCGACGAGTCAGAGGGGCTGGCGCTCTGACTGAAGAAAATGTCGGATCCGGTCGTGAACGCCTTGGCGCTGATGCTGCGGTTGAGCGCATCCGACTCGCTATCGTGGTGAACGCGTACATCGTCGAACCGTGTGCCAAAGGCGCCTTCCATTGACGATTGCGTACTCCCGTCCAGTGCTGAGCCGCCGCCGCGCTTGGATTGGATGCGGCCGGAAAGCGCGTCGCTGATCGGGCCGCCATCCAGGCCGACCTCCGGCGCGGCGCTGTCGCCGCCCGACCGTTGGGCAAGGGCCGGATCGTGTTTCGCTTGCAGCTCGTCCTCTACGCCTTCCCGCTGGGCCAGCGCGGGATCGTGCTTCGCTTGGATCTCCTCTTCCGGCTTGCCCTCGCGTTGGAGCACCGAGGGATCATGCTTGGCCTGGATCTCCTCTTCCGGCATGCCTTCACGCTGCACGACAGTGGGATCGTGTTTGGCCTGGATTTCTTCCTCGTCCGGTCCCTGCCGTTGCGCCAGCATCCGCGACACGGTCGCGTTGCCAAGCTGACGCTGCAACTTGAGCAACGGGTGCTGCTCGGGACCGGCGTCAACGTCGGCGGCCGAATCTGCTCCGCGCCGGCGAGCCACGCCACCCTTAACCATCTGGTCGACCGTATTGTGACTGTGCATTGTGGACCTCCTCGTCACGATGGCCTACTCGACGTCACTTGGGATGAGGGTTTCGATACGCCGATCACAACAGCGTCGAACGCGAATTGCGGAGTGCGATGCAATTCGTTCCTGCCCTTGCCAGATAACCAACAGCTTATCATGAGGAACTTCCCACGGATACAGGTACCTCCGTCTCATGTTGCTATTGCGTGGTGCAACGTGCCACTTGCCGTCCGTCCTCGCGATGGCCATGACAGTCAATTCCTACCCGTGAGCGTGTGGATGAGCGTCCTCATCGTCTCGCCGCGGCAGCGCGGTAGGACTGGCCAACGACGCGCCGCGCGGAAGCTGGATATCCTCTGGAGTTTGACCGAGGCGTTGGATGCGGCGAACGCTCTCGTCCTCTTGGGCTGCATGGCAGGGCATGCCGCCGCACCGGTCGATTCTGGAGGACCGCTCTCCCAACCCCGCGATGAGGCGCTGGACGCGACTATTGCCGAAGGTCCGCTGGAGTGTCGTCACCAATTGCGCGCGAGCGCTTGGATCGACCCGGCGCAAGGCCTCGGCATGACCGTTCGATGTGTCGTGAACGCGCTGAAAAACGGGATCGAGTTCATTGGACTGCTCTCGATCGGGCACGCGGTTGTGCCCACGCTCGTTGTCGCGATCCGCGTCAGTTCCCTGATGTCCATGGAGGCTTGCCGGCATCGGCGATTCCCTTTCGCGATCCCAAAAACGCCATAGCAGATGTCTACGCACTGCCTCGCACGAGCGGCAGATACTCGCCGAAGTCCGATTGTGTGACGAGCTTGCCAAGCTTCTGGTATTCCCGCCGCAGCGAGCGGACGATCTGCGACATGCCGATTTCCGTGCCATCCTCCGCGGCGAGGAAGGCGGCCAAGAGGGCGATGTTGCGGATGTTGCCGCCGGTCACCTTGAATTGGCGGGCCAAAAAGTCGAGGTCGACGTCCGCGCCGAGCGGAGCTTCCGGTGGGAAGACCTTGCGCCAGATTCGCAACCGGTCCTCTTCCTCGGGGAACGGGAAGTCGATTGTCATGTGCAGGCGACGAACGAAGGCGTCGTCGATGTTCTTCTTGAGATTCGTGGCCAAAATGACGACGCCGTCGTATTCCTCCATCTTTTGCAGCAAGTACCCGACCTCGATGTTGGCGTAGCGGTCGTGGGCGTCCTTCACTTCCGAGCGCTTGCCGAAGATGGCATCTGCCTCGTCGAAGAAGAGAATGGCGTTCGCCTCGCGCGCCGCCGTGAAGATGCGGTCGAGATTCTTCTCCGTCTCGCCGATGTACTTGCTGACAAGCGTCGAGAGATCGACCTTGTAGAGCTCGAGCCCGATGTCCGTCGCGATGATCTCGGCGGCCATCGTCTTGCCGGTCCCCGAGTCGCCGGCGAAAAGGACGTTGAGGCCCTTGCCCATTGCGAGATGGCGATCGAAGCCCCAGGTCTCGAGGACCGTGCGGCGGTGGCGGACCTGGGCGCAAATCTCCCGGAGCTGTCCGATCTTGTCGGTGGGCAGAACGATATCGCCCCACCGGTAGGTCGCTATGATCTTGTGCGCCAGCGTATCGAGCTTGCCGCTCGATTGGCCGCGGCACGCAGCGTAGAGGTGGTCCGCCTGCAATTGGTCGCCGTGCCACGACGTGAGCGAATGCGCCATGGCGACGGCGTCGCGGATTTGGCCACCGCTTAGGCGAAAGGTGCTGGCCAGGGCCCGGAGCGTCTCGACGGGCGGAGCGTTGCCGTTGAGACGCTTTTCCCAGAGTCGTTCGCGCTCCGAATAGGTCGGCGCCGGCAGCGTTACGCGCAGGAAGCGAGTGCGTTGGAGCGCCCCGCGCGATTCCCACGCCTGTTCGAGCGGCAGAAAGGATTGGCCCGCGAAATCGTCAAGCGCGCCCAGCACGGCAGGTCGCCACGGCGAAGGCTCGTGCGCCTGCAAGAGTGGATCGATGCCCAGCCAGAGGATCGAGGCGCCGAGGAGCGTTGCTTCACGAATAACTCGCCGGGTGCCTTCCTCCGGGCCGAGGTCGCTTTCGACCATCCGCGCGAGGTCGACGGTAAGCAACGGTGATCCGTTCTCCGTGCAGAGAGCTTCGGCGATCACCCGCCGGCCGCTGCCGTATCCGCCTTGAAGGGCGAGGGCGGAACCGCCGCTCGTCCCAACCGAAGTCCGGCGCAATTGATCGAGCAATGCAACCGGGAGCACCAGGTCGTCGAACTGGCGCGAAGGATGGCTCACGATCACGAAGGGCGCGAGCAGTGGATCGAGCGACGCTTGGCGGATCAGTTCGGCGACGATGCGGTCATCCACTTTGAGGACGCGGGCCAAAAGCGGCGCGTGACGCTGCCCTTCCTCGAAGATTTCGACCAAGCGGTGCCGCAGCAAAGGCGACTCGGCGGCGAAACTTGCCCGCACCGTAAGGCGGCTGCCAAGGTCTGGAGCGAATAAGCGCAGCGCGAGGTCGACCGTCGGCCGCTTGCGGGTCACATCGTCTTGGATGTAGGCGTAGAGCCGCTCGTATCGCAGATCGAGCTCCGGCACCGTCGCCAGCAGGAGCACGTCCTGCTCGAAGCGGGTCAGGTCGAAGAGCCGGGCAAGCCGGGGCAGCGCCGAATCCTCAGTCGCAAACCGGTCTTCGATGGCCTGCCGCTCATCGGCGAGGACGCCTCGTCGCTCGGCCAATTCGGGCTGCAGATCGGACCGCGCGCCGACCAACAGATCGGCTTCGCCGTCGGAGACGTAGAGACCACGGTAATCGTCGTCGGCAAGGAGGCCGTAGGTTTGGCGGGTGACCGCCACTTGCCAGGCAAGCAGACGATCGAGCCACCGCAAGAGGGCGTCGAGGTGGGCGTCCGGACCCGCGTGTCGTGGAGTGATGCTGGAGTCGGTGAGGGTCGCCAGAGTCGCCATTGGTCATCCTTTGGTGGCGGGAAGCGCGCGGGACCGACACGGGCGGTTCAACGGTCGCCGGCGGCTGGACCTATCGTAAACGAACGTGCATCGATGCTAGCACCCGCGGTCTTGCTTGCCAACGATCCGTCATTCTCTTCCAACGCGCTGCCAGGATGCGTCATTGGACAAACGCGCGGCGGCGGTAAAGAGTTACCGCCACCAGCACAGGCAACAGGGTCGATAGTCCAGCGAGCACGTCGATTCCGCTGGTGGACGGCGCCATGACGCCGGCGCCGGTATTCGGCGTTTCTGGCGTGCTGATTGTGTACGTCTCGGTCTGGACGAACGGCACTTCGAGTTCCGGTTCGACCATGATCACCGCTTTTGCCTCGCCGGCTTCGACTTCGAGCACCGGGCCGGAAACGACGATGGTCGCACGAACCTCCTCTACCTCGGGCTCCGGCGCGGGCACGCCCGGCACCGCCCAGGCCGTGACCTCGGTCACCTCGACGACGAGCCGCGCGTCGGTCACGAGCGCACGCACCGACGCTTGCCCGCCGAGGACGATCGTAATGCTCATCGTGCCCCGTGCCAGCACCGGCTCGCCCTCCGGCGTGCCGGCGATGGTAAACGGCATCGTGCACCCGCCCTCATCGTTCACCTCACCTGGCTCGAAGAAGAAGGTCAGGCCCACCGGGAGGGTGAAGAGAACGTTGCCCTCATCGTCGACGAAGTCGATGTCGTCGGTGA
>JBOGUE010000730.1:0-8249 GCA_050695955.1 Thermomicrobiales bacterium
CGGGCGAGGGGGAGGGGGGAGACGGCGCGTAGCGACGTGGGGGTGAGGAAATCGACCCTCTATCACCATGCTTTTCGCTCTCTGCGTCATCGTCGCCATCGCATCGATCCCACGCGTAACCGTCGTCACCGCGACAGACCTCACGACCGGTCGCGTTATCCTGTGCGCGCCGGCACAGCCGATCACGCTCCTCTTCACGCATTCCATGTATGGCGGAGACGTCGAGGAGACGTTCGTGCCCCGCCCTGACGGCCGCATTACGAGGATCGAGATGACCACGGCGAACGAGGCAGCCGCCGAATACTACGCCTACACCGCGCCAGTCATCCGCGACGGCGACCGCTTTCGCCTCGATATTCCCCCGGCTGCCTTTGAAGAGGTGATCGTCCGTGTCGACGCCGTCGGCCGCCATCGCCTCAAGGTCGCCGGCACGGAGATCGACTTGCTTGAAGCAACAGGCGACAAGCATCGGGTTAAGCTGGATTCGGCGAACGTCACGATAGTCGACCGGCTGACCGGTCACGGGTGTCGGTGACTTCAGATGCCTTCATGCCGAGGTCACCAAGATTCGTCCCGTTCATGTCACGAAGGCGAGATTCCTCGTGACCTCGGCATGACGAAGGGGGAGAGGACGGCATGACGGATCAGGATCGCGACGCGGCGGCCCGGCGCGCCGGGAAGGACGACGCCGATCCTTCCCGCCTGCCGCCCGGTGATCCGGAACGCCATGTGCCCGACGACGCCTTCGTCGGCGATCTCCTCGGAGAGGATCGAGCGCAGGCGATCATCGAGGAATACGAGTCCGAGGGCCGGGCGCAACAGCTTGCGGGCAACTGGCGCTGGGTGGCAGGAGCGCTCGCTGTCGGTCTTGCCCTCTACGCGCTCTATGCCACCCGCGCCACGATCACGACCCAGATCTATCGCACCGCCTTCCTCGGCGGCGCGCTGGCGCTGACCTTTCTCTATTATCCGACACGGAAGAAATGGGCCGGGCGCATCACCGTCATCGACGTGGCCCTGGTCGCCGCCAGCATCGCCGTCTGCGCCTACCCCATCATCAACCTCGATGAGTTCGTTTATCGCGCCGCCCGGCCGACCCAGACCGACGTGATCATGGGCGCGGTCCTGATCGTGCTCGTCCTCGAAGCGACGCGGCGCACTGTCGGCTGGGTCCTGCCGATCGTCTCCATCTTTCTGCTCTTTTATGGCAAGTACGGCGACCTGTTCCCCGGACAATACGGCCACAAGGGGTACGATCTCGACCGTATGGTCGGCACGCTCTACATCTCCCTCAACGGCATCTTCGGCGTGCCGCTCGACGTCGCCGCAACCTACATCATCCTCTTCACCATCTACGGCGCCGTCCTTGAGTTTTCAGGCGCCGGCAAGTTCTTCCTCGATTTCTCCTTCGCGGCCATGGGGCGGCGGGCTAGCGGCGCTGGCCGCACGACGACTGTCGCCGGCTTCCTCCTCGGCACCGTCTCTGGCAGCGGCGTCGCCACGACCGTCACCCTCGGCTCGGTCGCCTGGCCGATGCTGCGCAAAGCGGGCTACGACCGGGAGTCGGGCGGCGCGGTCCTCTCCGCCGGCGGCATCGGCGCCATCCTCTCGCCGCCGACCCTCGGCGCGGCCGCATTCCTCATCGCCGAATTCCTCCAAATCTCATACTTGGAAGTCATCAAGATGGCGTTGATCCCAACGATCCTCTATTACCTCTCGATCTTCCTGATGATCGAGCTGGATGCCCGCCGCCTGCATACCAGCGCCGTCGACCTCGTCGTCCCGCCTCTGAAAACGCTGACCCTCCGCTACGGCTACCACTTCACGTCGCTGATTGCCATCGTGGCGTTGATGATCATGGGCTTCACGCCGTTGACGGCTGTCTTCTGGGCAATCGTCCTGGCCTTCGTCCTCAGCTTCATCCGCCGGGACACGGCACTGACCCCCCGCCGCGGCGCGCGAGCGCTCGAGATGGGCGCAACCGGGACCCTCTCCGTCGCGGCAACGACGGCGACCGCCGGCATCATCGTCGGCATTACGAACTTGACCGGCCTCGGCCTGAAGATGTCCGATCTGATCGTCGATCTCGCCGGTGGCCAACTCTTTTTCACCGTCGTCTTCACCGCGCTTGCCGTCTGGGTTCTCGGCCTCGCCGTACCCGTCACCGCCTCCTACATCATCGCCGCCACCATCACCGCCCCGGCGCTGACCTCGCTCGGCGTGCCGGAGGCGGCGGCGCATATGTTCATCTTCTACTACGCGGTCCTCTCCGAGGTTTCGCCCCCAACCGCGCTCTCTCCCTTCGCCGCGGCGGCGATCACCGGCGGCAATCCGTTCAAGACGATGATGGTCACCTGGAAGTACACCCTGCCCGCCTTTATCGTGCCGTTCATGTTCGTGCTGAACAAGGACGATGGCATCCACCTCCTCGCCCTCGGCGACCTCGATCGCATCATCCTGGCGACGACGACCGCCTGTCTCGCCATTGTCGCCCTCGTCGCCGGCGTCGGCGGCTGGATCCTGGAGAAGGCAAGTTGGCTGGAACGGGGCTTGCTGCTGCCGGCAGCCGGCCTGCTTCTCTACACCGGCCCGATCCAGGATGTCCTCGGTCTCGCCCTTTTTGCGGTTACGGTGGTGATCCACGTCGTGCGTATCAGGCAGGCACAACCACCGGCCCTGCGCGTCGGCATGTAGCTAGCGCCCGAACGCGTGATGCGGCACACTACGACGTAAGTCGACCCGGCGGAACGGAGCACCACCATGGCAGCACCACATCTCCATCAGCGCGAAGAGGTTGATGATGACCTGGCCGAAGTGCGGGCGTACCTCGCCGAGCGAGGCGTCCATCCCGACAGTGAGGGCCGCTTCAGCAAGCGCGATATCTCCGCGATCGAACAAGCGATCCGCGAACGCGAGTGGATCCCGACCTTGAAGCGCGAGGGCGACGTATGGGTCGTTCTCGTCCAAAACCAGCACAACCCGGCAGCAAGTCCTGAAGAGTTCTGGATCGACCCCGACCCCGTCAAGGCGTTGCTCTACACTCTCGATTTGGCTCGCCGTTGGTTGACGGCCGCGGAATCGGCCGAATACTTCGATCGAGAGGCCCGACAGATGATGGGCATGAGCGGTGAAGAGTTTCGACGAAAGTGGGACGCTAATGAGTTGGACAACGGCGATCCCCATGTGATCCATCTCGGAATGATGCTTCCGCGTGGCCGCTAGATCGAGCGGCGAAGCCTCCCGCCAATTCGTTGACGCCATCCATGGTGCGATCTCGTGTGTCACGCGTGCGCACGTAATTCCTCAGGACAGCGATCGCACCGAAGAGCCGCGATACCTCAGCCTGAGTGAATCGCCCGCACCGCTCGGGCGCAATCGTGCGTTGCGGTTTAAGATGGTTCACGGCTTCGATGTCAGCCGTTTGCCAGATGGTCGAAGCTGGACCGTTCGCACATCCAGCTACTCCTACTGGGTTTACGACACCGACGGCACAGAACTCGTAACGTATCAGTGGGAACCGGCCGGCCGCAGCCCGGTCAAGACACCACACGTCCACATTGGCAAGGCGCTGGGTAGCGGAGATATCCCGGAGCCGGTTCGCCGTCGCTTTGCGCGCCTCGCCGCTGCACACCTGCCAACTGGCCTCATCCCGGTAACCGACATCCTGCGTTCCGCAATTCGCGACTTCGGCGTTGAGCCGCTACGGCGAGTGCCGGGCGACTCGGCTACCATCGATTGGGACGGCATCGACCGCCTGTTGCGGGCGGCCGACGTCGCGCTCCGGGAGTCGTTCGAGGATACAGGAGGGGGTCAAGACCCATGACCGAACCGGGCGTCCGCGATCAAGCAAGCATCCTCGTTCCGCTCGACGGCTCGCCGCTCGCCGAGCAGGCGATTCCGTGCGCGAGCGCGCTGGCGGGTGAGGACGCGCAATTGCTCTTTGTCCAGGTCACGCTCGTTCCGGAGGCGGTGCGCGGCACCCTTGGCGACGTGACGGCGTCACGGGAAGAGGTTGCGGCGACCTACCTGGAAGCCGGGCAACGCGAACTCCGGCAAGCGGCCGAGCGCTGGCAGGCGGTCGCCCCGCGGGTCGAAATCGAGGTCGTCGCGGGCGATGCCGCCGAGGAAATCTTGCGCGTCTGCCAGGAACGAGGATGCGAGTTGATCGCGCTCGCCACCCATGGGCGCGGCGCATTCGGCCGCTGGACCTTCGGCAGCGTCGCCGACCGCATCGCTCGCGCCTCGACCGTGCCCATCCTCCTGGTCCGCCCACGCGACGCCGAGGCCGAAATACGACGGCCGGACGTGCGCCGCCTCGTCGTCCCGTACGACGGTTCAGAACTCGCGGCGGAAGCGGTGCCGGTCGCGCGGCGCCTGGCGATCCGATTGGGTGTCGCGATCCATCTGATCCAGGCCATCAGCTCCTCGGCAATCACGATGCCCTACTCCTCGATGGAGGCAGCTTACTCAGCCGAGATCATCGCCGAGTTGGATCAGCAGATGGAGCAAGAGGCGCAGGCGTCGCTCGATGAGATTGCCCAGCCGCTAGCGAGTGCGGGCGTCAAGGTTTCGACCGCCGTTGTGACCGGCGACGCCGC
Source organism: Thermomicrobiales bacterium (assembly GCA_050695955.1). Lineage (GTDB taxonomy): Bacteria > Chloroflexota > Chloroflexia > Thermomicrobiales > UBA6265 > JBOGUF01. Next base: position 4,599 of record JBOGUE010000730.1, read on the forward strand.
CGGCGCGATCGACGAGGCAACGACCGATGGCGACCTTGTAGTCATGACGAGTCACGGGCGCACGGGAGTCCGTCGCTGGCTCCTCGGCAGCGTCGCCGAAAAGCTGGTGCGGGACGGCTCGGGCCCCGTCGTCCTGGTGCCGGCCTCGACGCGCGCCAAGGGCGAATAGACTGTGTCTGCACGCCGTCTTTCCGAGCCGCGCGAGAAATCGTCCCGTGCCTTTGTGATGGCGAGATTCCTCTCTGCGATCGGAATAACGGGTAGAGGGAGCGCGACCGGTGCGACTGGTCAAAATCGGCCTGGGTAGCGTCAATCCCACTGTCGGCGCCGTCGACACCAACACCGCCCGCGTCGTTGCCGCGGCGCGGGCGATGGCCGCGGAACAGGTCACCGTTGGCATCTTCCCGGAGCAGGTGATCGGCGGCTACCCGCCCGAGGACCTGATCCAGTGGCAGGGCTACGTCGAGCGCCAGTGGTCGGCGCTTGAGCGATTCGCTCGCGAGACGGCCGAACTCGAGACCGTTTTCGCCGTCGGTGTCGCCGTCGCCCACGACGGCCTGCGCTACAACTGCGCCGCCATCGTCGCCGCCGGCCGCATTGTGGCCCTCATCCCGAAGGAGAAGTTGCCGACCTACAGCGTCTTCTACGAGGGGCGGACCTTCTCGGCCGGCATCCCGCTCGAAGTTCACCAGCACCGCGGCGTGCCCTTCGGCGACCTCCTCGTCCGCTTCGACTTTGGGTTGCTCGGCGCGGAGGTCTGCGAAGACCTCTGGAGCGCCGATGGCCCGATGCGCCGCCGCGCCTACGCCGGCGCCGAGCTGATCGTCAACCTGTCGTCGTCCCCCTATCGCATCGGCATCGTCCAGACCCGGCGCGAGCTGATCGCGACCCGCGCCGCCGATCATCAATGCACCATCGCCTACGTCAACGCCGTCGGGGCCAACGACGGTCTGATCTTCGACGGTGGCGGTTACGTCAATCAGAACGGCAAGTGGATCCTGGAAGCGCCTCGCTACCGTGAGGAATGCCCCACGGCCGTGGTCGACCTCGACCGCACGACTCGCCTCCGCTCCGAAAATACCACCTGGCGCCGCGACCGGGAGATCTACGCCACGGCCAACCCGCTCCCCCGCGTGATTGACGGCCCGGACGGGTTCTCGACCGCCAACGGGAGGGCGGCGCTCGCCTATCCCGTCCCAGCTCACGGCAGTTTCTTCCTGCCCGCGCCGGACGGCCGCCGCTCTCCCCGCGAGGAACTCTGCGAGGACATCCTCGACGCCCTCGCTCTCGGCATCGGCGACTATTTCGAGAAGACCGGCGCCTTCAAGCTGATTGGCGTCTCCCTCTCCGGCGGTCGCGACTCGATGCTCAGTCTCCTCATTGCCCACCGCTACGCCGCGACGGCTCGCCCCGGCCAACCCGGCATGCTCCTCCGCGCCTTTTACCAGCCGTCTCGCTACTCGTCGGCAGAAACCCAACACGCGGCCGAAACCCTCTGCCGGGAACTCGGCGTGCCGCTGGCGATCGTCTCCATCGACGAGGCGTTTGAACGAGAGATGGCGGCGGCACCGGCGATGCTCGACGACGGGCAGGAGCTGACCGAGATCACGAAGCAGAACATCCAAGCCCGCCTGCGGGCGCAGCGGATGTGGAACTGGTCGAACTCCGCCGGTGGTCTCTTCCTGCAAAACGGCAACATGACCGAGAAGGCAGTCGGCTACACCACCGTCGGCGGCGACCTGATGGGCGCGCTCGCCGTCCTCGCCAACGTGCCCAAGACGGTCGTCATTTACCTGCTCGACTACCTTCAGGAGACGCACGGCTACGAAGGCATCGCGCTCCTCAAAGCCAAACCCGCCGGGCCGGAGCTGGCGCCGAACCAATCGGGCGAGGAAGAGTTGATGCCCTTCCCCATCCTCGACGCCTGCTTCTACCTCTTCGCCAGCGAAAAGCTGACGCCCGACGAGATGCGGGTCGTCCTCCACGAGATGTTCCCAGACCACCCCGCCGAACAACTCGACGCCTACGTCGCCAAGTTCGTCCGTCTCTTTCTGCAATCGATCTACAAATGGGTCCAGGCCCCGCTCTCCCTCCACATCGGCAACCTCGACCTCGAACGCGAACGCGCCTTGCAATTGCCCGTTGTCCAGAAGGCCGAGTGGACAACGTGAAGGGATCGGAACGGCGGGAAAAGGAGCGGAACCGGTCGTTCTACCGCATCGTGGCGACAGATTCACCGTCGCTGCGAGACTTCCTCTCGAATGTCGAACTCGGTAAAACACTGGTCTATGATAATCCCGAGGCGCGTCGACTCTGGGCTGGCATCTCTGTCTACGACAGTCGCCGACGAGCCAGACTGCGCGCTCGAAGCGCGCCGTGGCTGGGGAAGTTCATTGCGGAGTTGCGCGTACCCCTTGACGGCTCGATCCAAAATGAACGCACGGGGAAGAGCCATGGGCATTACACTCTATGGGCGAATGCGGACATCCTTCTGGCACGTGTTTACGCCGTGTTCCCGGTTTCCGAGGCAGCACTGCCTCAGGGAGGGTCAAGACCATGATCTATGAACTCTGGGATACCGAGGGACGGAACCTTGTCGCCTCGTTCGACACGGAAGGCGAGGCACTTCAAGTCGTGCGGGATGCGGCTGACCGTGACGGTCTGGACGCTCTCCAGACGGTTGCCCTCGTCCAGGAAGACGACCAAGGGAGGTCAAAGACACTTGCGATCGGCGCTACGCTTGTTAGACGTGCGCAGGTCCAGGCCGATGCCTCAGCTCTTGCAACAAAGCAACGTTAGTACCACCGCGGCGCTGAAATCGGTTGGTCACGCGAGGAAGCAACGTCATGCGGGAAATCCGCCAGCCGGGGACCTACTCGTACGTCTTTAGCCCGTACCTAGAACCGATCGCACGAGTCGAGCCGGGGGAGACGGTCGCGATCTACACCAAGGACGCCTTCGAGGATCGGATCACGAAACCGGATGACGTCCCTTCTCAGATCCTCGGCGCCTACCTCAACCCGCAGACCGGGCCAATCCACGTCGAGGGCGCCGAACCAGGCGACACCCTCGCCGTCCACCTGATCGAGATCGAGCCGACGCGCGATTGGGCCGTCAGCGTCTTCGTGCCCTACTTCGGTGGCCTCACCTCGACCCGGCTGACGCGCACGCTGCAAGAGCCGCTGCCAGAAAAGGTCTGGATCTACCAGATCAAGGACGGATGGTTGGAACACAATGCGCGGTTGCGCTTCCCCTGGCGGCCCTTCATGGGCACCATCGGCACCGCGCCGGAGATGGAGGCGCTCTCCGCCCTGACCCCGTTCGACCACGGCGGGAACATGGACGTGCCGGACGTCAAGCCAGGCAACGTCGTCTACCTCCCGGTCCGCGTCCCCGGCGGTCTCTTCTTCACCGGCGATTGCCACGCCGGCCAGGGTCAGGGCGAGCTCTGCGGCGTCGCCCTCGAAATCGCCGCCAAGCTCACGGTGCGCTTCGAGTTGATCAAGCAGCAGCCGATCGCCTGGCCGCGCATCGAGAGCCCCGAGGAATACATGGTCGTCGGCAGCGCCCGCCCGATGGAAGACGCCGCCCGCATCGCCTACACGGAACTGGTCGAGTGGCTCGTCGTCATGGGCTGGGACCGCTGGGAGG
>JBOGUE010000731.1:0-13228 GCA_050695955.1 Thermomicrobiales bacterium
CCGGTGGCGACGGCGGCAACGCCAACAGCACCTCCTCCGGCGGTGGAAGTGCAACCGCGACCGGTGGCGGCAGCGGCAGTGGCGCCACCGGCACCGCCCTGAGCGGATCGGGCGGTGGCGCCGGCGATGGCGGCGGCTCCGGCTCCGGCACGGGCGGCAACTCGCTGTCATCGGCAGGCGCTGGCACGTCGGGCGAATCGACGCCGGGACGCGCCACGCCCGGGCAGGCCGGTGTGGTCGGCGACGGCACCGGCGGTCCCCAGGTTGACGGCAACTGGTTCGCGCAGAACTTCGAACCCAACGCCGACTGAGCAACGTCTCGTCATTCCGTTCGCCCTTCGTCATTCCGTTCGCCACCGCCCGTCATTCCGATCGCAGAGAGGAATCTCGCCTTCATCAAACGCACGGGACGATTCCTGGCAAGCGCAGAAGAGCGAAGAACGAGAACCTTTCCCGCGAATCGCGGCTGTCAACTGATTGACAGCCGCGATTTCTTCCACTAGTCTACGGCGCGTGGGCCGACGGGCGGCCTATCGGAGGATGCGCAGATGGAGCGATATCTCTTCACCAACACAGTCTCCCGACCGCGGTGGGAGGAGTCTGCTCGGCTGCGCCCGATGGCTGGACTCCGTGATGCCGCGGGCGGGATCGGTACGCCCGGGCTGGAGTCTGCCCAGTTGCACCCGCCACCGGAGTGAACGCATGAGATTGAGGCGCTCACCCGAAACGCGAAGAGGCAACGGCAGGTCCCCGGGCAACAAAGCCCGGGGATTTCTTTTATCCCCACAGGGGGCGTTGGAGTGGCGGAAACAGAGGCGGTACCTAGTCGATTTAGAGAAAAGGTACAAGGGGGAATGACATGCATCCGAGCCAAGCGCTCGTATTGACCAACGTCGAGAAGCGGTTCGCAAAGAAACGCAAGGAGAAGGTCCACGCGCTTAAAGGTATCTCGCTGACGATCCGCAAAGGAGAGGTCCTCGGCATCCTCGGCCCGAACGGGAGCGGCAAGAGCACGCTGGTCCGCGTCATCTCGACGCTGATCTTGCCGGACGCCGGCGAGGTTCGCGTCTTCGGCATCGACGCCGTCAGGCACCAGCGCGCCGCGCAACGGATGATGAACCGGGTCAGCGTCGAGGCGAGCTTCTTCAAGAAGCTCTCGGCGATGGAGAATCTGCTCTATGGCGCCAAATTCTACGGCGTCACCACGGCCGAGGCGCAGCCGCGAATTAAGCAGATCTTCGAGGGCATCGGGTTCGACCTGAAACGGGCGAACGAGCCGATGGAGCACCTCTCCCGCGGTATGCAACAGAAAATCGCGCTGGCGCGGGCGATGCTGACCAGTCCTATGCTGATGCTGCTCGACGAGCCAACGACCGGGCTCGACCCACGCAGCAAGAAGGACGTCCAGGCGGTCATCCAAACCATCCGGGACGAGCACGACTCGACGATTCTCCTCTGCACCCACGACATGGGCGAGGCGGAGGAACTCTGCGACCGCATCGGGATCATGGTCAACGGCGAAATCATCGTCCTCGACGAGCCGGACGCGTTGAAACGGCGCTTCCAGCAGAACGGCCACCTGCCGAACCTGGAAGAGGTCTTCATGGCCGCCACCGGCGCTTCGCTTGACGAAATCGAAGCGCGCGAGGAAGAGCAAGAGGAGGCAAAGGTCTAATGCACGCGCCAGCACACGTGAGGCCGAAGGCCGCGTGGCTCAACGAGGTCATTGCGGCCTGGGGCTTCGTCCAGCGCAACTACTATCTGACCAAACGGTACTTCCTGTGGGAGCTGGTCTGGTTCTTCTACACCACCGCCAACGCTATGAGCATCGGCTTCATCGGCGCGGGCGTCGGCGGACTGGCATCCGACGAGCTGACCACGTTCCTCCTGATCGGCGCGCTCCTCTGGAGCTACCTTTCGATGCTCTTCGACATCCTGTCAGAGACGGTGAGTTGGGAACGTTGGGAAGGCACGATCGAATACACCTTCATGAGCCCGGCCAGTCGCGCCACGCACCTGATCGGCACCAGCATCTACGCCGTCATCTACGGCATCATCCGGACCGCCATCATGTTCGTCGTGATCTCGCTCTTCTTCGACCTGCAGGTGGAGAACGCGAACTACCTCGGCGCCCTCCTCATGGTCGCGGTCGCCAGCATCTCGCTCGTCGGCTTCGGCATGATGGCAGCGGTGATGCCACTGCTCTCGCCGGAAAAAGGCCAGCAGGTGACCTTCATTTTCGGGTCGGTCCTGCTCCTGATTTCTGGCGTCTACTACCCGGTCGATGTCCTTCCGGGCTGGATGCAGGCGCTGGCGACGGTCTCGCCCGTCACCTACGCCCTCGAAGGCGCCCGCGGCGCGCTCCTCGAAGGCGACGGCACCGGCTCCCTCTGGGACTCGATCTGGCCGCTCCTGATCATCGGCGCCGTCTGCGTCCCGCTCGGTCTGTGGATCTTCCACCTGGGCGAGCGCTACGCCAAGCGCACCGGCCGCCTGAAGCGCAGCGGGTAGCGAAGGAGCGAAGAGCGAGGGCGTGTCGTCGTCTTCGCTCCTCGCTCCTCGCTTCTCACATTCCCGCCGGAAACCCCGAACCCTCCGCCAGCTCCTTCAGGGTCTCCATGGGAAACCGGGGATACGACCCAAACACTTTGAGGACGGCGCACAGTTCTCGCGCCCGCGCTATCGCGCGGGCGACGGGCGGGTCGTCGCGATGCCCTTCGAAGTCGATGAGGAAGACATAGTCGCCGAGCCAGGCTTTCGTCGGGCGGCTTTCGACTTTCGTCAGTTGGATGTTTTCTTCGGCAAAGGGTGACAGCGCGGCGTGCAACGCGCCGGGGATATTCGTCTTGACCGTGAAACCCAGCGACGTCTTGTCGTCTCCGGTTGGCCGCGCGTCTTCTCGCGCCAGCGCGACGAACCGCGTCACGTTGGTCCGCACGTCCTGAATGTCGTGGGCGAGGATCTGACCGCCGTAAAGGTCGGCGGCGCGCTTCGGCCCGATCGCCGCGCGCGTCAAGTCGTCCCCAGACGATACCTCTTGTACCGCGCCCGCGGTGCTCAGTGATGCGACTTGTTCCACGTTCGGGAGGCAGCGCTCCAAGAACTTGCGGCACTGACCGAGCCCCTGCGGGTGCGACGAAACGACCTTGATGTCGCCGAACTCCACCCCCGGCGCGGTCACCAGAAAATGGCGCACCGGCACGACGACCTCGGCGCATATCTTGAGCGGCGTCTCGTGGATCAGCAGGTCGAGCGTCGTGCTGACCGCGCCCTCGATCGAGTTCTCGATCGGCAAGATCGCCGCTCCGGCCAGACCTGTCTCGACCGCGGCCGTCAGCGCCGGAAAGCTGCCAAAGGCAACTAGCTCGCCCTTCCCACCGGTAAACCCGAGCGCCGCTTCCTCGCTGAATGTCCCCCGCGGCCCCAAAAACGCCGTCGCCGTCGCCATGCGCTGCCTTCCTCCTTAATGCCACTGTACGCCGCGCCGCTTATTCTCGCCAAGACTCGATGAGGCAACCAAGAGCACTCAGCACCCAGCATCTATACTTCCAATATGGCCAAGCGCGAGAAACGTCACCAGAAGGTTCGTCCCCCCGCCGCCGACTCGATGCAGGCCGCATGGCGGCTATTCGTCGCCGTGCCAATGCCCGAGCCGGTCCGCAAACTCGTTGCGAACCTGATCGACGACCTCTCAGCCGCCGACCTGCCGATTCGTTGGACCAACCCCGATTCCGCACACCTGACGCTGCACTTCCTCGGCGACACGGCGCAAGAGCGGGCCGAGTTGCTTCGCCTCGGCTTGTCCGCGCCCGTCGGCCATCATCAATCGTTCGAGTTGCGCACGGGCGATCTCGGCGTCTTCCCTAACCCGCGCCAGCCCCGCGTCGTTTGGCTCGGCCTCGACGGCGACGTCGACCGCCTGGAACGCCTAGCGCGTGACGTCGGCCGCACGCTCCAACAACTCGGTTTTCCCGTCGAACCCGGCCGGTATCGCCCCCACATCACCCTTGGCCGCATCCGCGACGATTCAGCTCCCGACCTTCCCGCCACGCTCGACCGCGCCCTGCGCTCGGCTACGTCCGGTCTCGGTATCGCCTCGGTCCTGGTCGAAGAAGTCCTACTGGTCCGCGGTTTTCTCGGCAAGGGCAGCCCACGACACGACCCGATTGCCCGCTACCCTTTACGCAAACGTGACGATTGAGGATACCTGGCGCAGGGGCGGACCGATGTGTCCGCCCGCCCCGACGAATGGATTCCCTGCAGAAATGCCTCAATCGCATCGGCCGTCGGCAATCCCTCCATCGCGCCCGGTCGTGCACAAGCCAATGCCCCCGCAACCGAGGCGTAGACAACGTCCTCGCGACCGAACGACGACCAATCGTTTCGCAGCAAGCGCGAGACTAAGGCCGCGTTGAACGCGTCCCCCGCGCCCGTCGGCTCGAACGCATCGACGTGGATCGCAGGCACATGCCGGCCCTCGCCGTCGCCAAACCACGCACCGCGCGATCCGTCCGTCAGAACGGTGAACGGCGCGCCCAACTCCAGCGCGGCCTTGAACGCTAATTCGTGGTCATCTCCCGTCTCGAGCAGGAAACGCGCATCGTCGAGGCTCAGCTTCAACAGCTTTGCGCGGCTCAGCAACGGTACGCAGACCTCGCGCGCAATCCCAGCACTCGGCCACAGTGAAGGCCGCAAATTAAGGTCGACACAAACCGGGACGCCATGGTCGGCGGCGATCTCGACGGCGCGGATCACCGCCTGTCGGGACGGATCCGCCGACAGCGCCACCGAGCCAACCACGACCGCGGCGCATGCTTCGATCCCGGCGCGTTCGACATCGTGTTCGTCAAGCAACCGGTCGGCCATCCGCAGCAGACGAAAGTGCCCGTCGCCGCGAACGTCCTTCCAGGCGAACGCTAAGGTCGTATCCGTGTCCTTGGACGTGTGTAGCCGCGTAACGTCAACCCCTTCGGATGCCAGCACCGACCGCAGGCGTGTACCGAAGGGATCGGCGCCGACGACGCCGCAGAACGCGCTGAGCACGCCCAATCGCGCCAGCGCCACCGCGACATTGGCCGGCGCACCACCCGGCCGTGCGACAAACGCCGTTGCGTCCTCCAGCGCTGACGCGCCGTCGGACGCAATCATGTCGATGAGCAGTTCGCCGATGCTGAGAACGGGCCGCGGCGCGGCGGTGGTCACTGCTTCCAGCCGTTGCGGACCTCAACTGCCACGCCCGAGGTGTCACGGCGGACCTCGTAGACGTCCTGGATGCTCTCCAACCGCTGCATGATTCGGCTGAGCTGAGCCACGCCTTCGACCTCGACGGTCAATGCCAGGGTCACGGTGCGGTCGTCGTGGGTGTTCGTCAAGACCGAGAGGATGTTCACTCGTTCGTCGGACAACAGCGTGCTCACGTCCTTCAGCAGTCCGACCCTGTCCCACGCCAAAACGGCAATCGCCACCGGGAAGGTGTCGTTCCCTCGGTCACCCCACGTCACCGGCACGAGCCGCTCCGCGTCCGGCAAGTTCTGCACGTTCGTGCAGTCTTCGCGGTGGACGGTGATCCCCCGACCACGGGTTACATACCCCACGATCGGGTCGCCGCCGACTGGTTTGCAGCACTGCGCTAGGTTCGTCAGCAAGTCGCCGACGCCCATCACCTGCACCCGTGCCGGAGCCGTAGGCGCCACCAGATTTGGCGTGGCGACCAGGACGTCCTTATCGCCACTCTCGCTAATGCGCGCCGCAATCACCTGCGGCGACACGCCGCCGTAGCCGATGGCCGCCAGAAAATCGTCGAACTTCGTGTAGTGCGGGAAGTGCTTGAGGATTTCCTCGGGTTTCTGCTCGATGCTCAGTCGTCGCAGCTCACGCTCAAGGATTTCCTTACCTTGGGCGATGTTTTCGTCCCGCTCTTGCCGCCGGAACCATTGGCGAATCTTTTCGCGGGCCGACGCGGTCGTCACATAGCCAGTCGAGCTCTGCAACCAGTCACGACTCGGACCGACTTTGGCCTTACTCGTCAGGATGCGGACGACCTGCCCGTTTTGCAGCTTCGAATTGAGCGGCACGAGCTGTTCGTTGATCTTCGCCCCGACGCATTGGTGCCCGACCTCGGTGTGGATGCGATATGCGAAGTCGACCGGCGTCGCCCCCGCCGGCAGCTCGTGAATGTCGCCGGCCGGCGTGAAGACATAGATCATTTCCTGGAAGACATCGGATTTGAGCGACTCGACGAACTCTTCGGCATCCGCGACCTCGTCGCGCCAGTCCATCAATTGCCGGAGCCATGCGATCTTCGCTTCGAGTCGCTGGTCGCCCTTGCTGCCTTCCTTGTACCGCCAGTGCGCCGCCACTCCGTACTCCGCGATCCGGTGCATTTCGCGCGTGCGGATCTGGATCTCAAGCGCGTGCCCTTCCGGTCCGATGACGGCGGTGTGCAGGCTTTGGTAGAGACTCTCTTTCGGCGTCGCGATGTAGTCGTCAAACTCGCCGGGAATCGGATGCCACATCGAATGAATCACCCCAAGCGCCCCGTAGCAATCCTTCTTTTCATCGACGATGCAGCGGATGCCGATCACATCGTAGATCTCGTCAAAACCCCGCCCTTTACGCCGCATCTTTCGGTAGATGGAATAGATGTGTTTGCTGCGCCCGGTCAGCTCGACCTCAATCCCGGCATCACGGAGAGCGTTCCTAAGGGTCGTTTTGACTTGCTCAATGAAGTCCGCTCGATCCCGCCCGCGTTTCTCGAGCTCTCGCCGGAGCGTCGTCGATTCGACCGGGTTCAGATAGCAGAACGCCAGGTCCTCGAGCTCCGATTTGAACTGCCAAATGCCGAGCCGGTTCGCCAGCGGGGCGTAGATTTCCATCGTCTGCTGCGCGGTCCGGACCTGTTTCTCGCGCGGCATATGCTCGAGCGTCCGCATGTTGTGCAGGCGGTCAGCCAGCTTGATCAGGACGACGCCGACGTCGTCGATCATTGCCAAAAACATCTTGCGCAGGCTCTCGGCCTGCGCTTCTTTCTCTCGCGTGGCCTGGTCCTGCTCGACGTCGCCGGACCAGGGAATGCGGCCGAGTTTGGTCACGCCGTCAACCAAGCGCGCCACGCGTTGGCCAAACTCGCGCTCGATCTCTTCGTGCGATACGTCGCAGTCCTCAACCACGTCGTGCAGCAGGGCGGCGGCGATCGTCTCCGGATCGAGCGCCATCTGGGAAAGGATGGTGGCCACTTCGAGTGGATGGACGACGTACGGCTCGCCAGACTTCCGGCAAGCGCCCTCGTGCGCCAGAATCGAATGCGAGACCGCGCGCTCGATCATCTCGGTGTTGGTATTGGGCGTGTGCTCTCGCAGCGTCGCGCGAAGTCCCTCAACGGCTTCCAGCACCGCCGGGTCGGTCGCGGAGGCAGGCTCCAGCGCCGCCACCCGATCCTCCACGATCGGTGGGGTCGCGAAAACCTCCGTTGGCGCCACGCGCGTCTGCGGCATCGTCTGCGTCACCATCGTTCGAGTTGTCACCGGCGTAAAAGTCGGGGGGCCGTGCTCGATGATGATAAGTTTACGCAGGGTTGCGAGGCTCGTCAACGGTCATTGTGCGCGCTATCACAATCTCGAGTTCGTTCGGCGGCGCCGCGGCGCCGTCTGCAACCGGCGAGACCAGGACTTGTGCCGGCACATTATGATAGATCGCGCAACGCCGCGCTCGCGGCTTGAACCGTATGGCCGATGTCCTCGTCGCTATGCGCCGCCGAGAGGAAAAGCGTTTCGAACTGTGAGGGTGCGACGTAAATACCGCGCGCCAATAAACCTTGGAAATAGCGACCGAAACGCGCGGTGTCACAGGTCAATGCGTCTTCGTAGTTCGCCACCGGCCGATCAGTGAAGAACACGCTGCCCATCGTGCCGACGTGCGTTATCTGCACCGTCACGCCGGCATCGCGTGCCGCGTCCGCAATTCCGGAAAAGAACCGCTCGGCCTTCTTCTCGATGCCTGCGAACGCCCCCGGTTCGCGCAACTGGCGCAGGGTCGCCAGGCCCGCGGCCACGGCAACTGGATTGCCGGAGAGCGTGCCGGCCTGATACATCGGTCCGGCCGGCGCTATTTGCTCCATGATCACCCGCCGTCCCGCGTAGGCCGCCAACGGCAGGCCCCCGCCGACGACTTTGCCCAGCGTGATCAGGTCGGGTCGCACGCCGTATCGTTCGACAGCGCCGCCAAGCGCGACGCGGAAGCCCGAAAGCACCTCGTCGAAGATCAGCAGCGCACCGTCGCGCGTCGTCAGCGCCCGCAGCCGTTCCAGAAATCCGGGCGCCGGCGCCACGACGCCCATGTTCCCCGCCACTGGTTCGACGATCACCGCGGCGATCTGTTCCGGGTAGGTCGCAAAAATCTCGGCGATGGCGTCCCCATCGTTGAATTGGGCAACCAGCGTGTCGGCGGTCGCGGCTTCCGTCACTCCCGGACTGTCGGGCAACCCCAGCGTGGCGACGCCACTTCCCGCCTGTACCAGCAACAAATCGGCGTGGCCGTGATAGCACCCACTGAACTTGACGATCTTCGAGCGACCAGTGAAGGCGCGCGCCAGCCGCAGCGCGCTCATCGTTGCCTCGGTGCCGGAGGAGACCAGCCGCACCATCTCGGCAACCGGCACGATGTCGCGGATCGTCTCCGCGAGAGCGGTTTCCGCCAACGTCGGCGCGCCGAAGCTGGTGCCCTTGGCGACCGCCTCGTTGACCGCTGCCACAACCTCAGGCGCCGCGTGACCGAGGATGAGCGGCCCCCATGAGAGGACGTAGTCCACGTACTGGTTGCCGTCGACGTCCCATATCCGAGAGCCTTGACCTCGGTCGATAAAGACCGGCTGGCCACCCACCGCTCGAAAGGCTCGAACCGGACTATTCACGCCACCCGGTAGGATCTGGCGCGCGGCGTCGAATGCCGCCTTGGAGCGATCGAGAGCTGGCAACACGGTCGCGATCATTCATCCCTCCCGCGGAGACGTCAGGCAACGCCGGTGCGCTTCTCATCCGCCGCGACGAGCGTCACGTTCAGCGCGAGGTCGGAGCGTGCGTCAAGCACGGATCCCAAATCGTCAAACCCATACAACCGCCGGGCTGCTGCCGCGAGCTCGCCATCCGCATCCTGTCGAAGCTGGTGAGTCGGTTCGTGCAACAGTTTGTTGACGAGCCCGACGCTCAGTGCGGCCACGACGTTGCGGTCCCGCTCTGAGAGGTGACGCAACTTGCGCAGCGCCCGCCTGAGCTCGGCGTCACGCATCTGCTCGGCCTGGCCCCGGATGGCGGCAATCGTCGGTACAGCCGACCGCTGCACCCACCACGTCATAAAGGCGTCGCCGGCCGCGTCGATCAGCAGCTCGGCCATCGCCGCTTCGCGCGCCGCGCCCAAACGCCGCTCCTCCGCGATCGGCATCAACGAATCGAGGTCGAGGAGCGACACGCCCGTGAGTTCCGCGACCGCGGGCGCCACCTGTCGCGGTACACCGAGATCCATCACGACCACCGCGCGGTCGCCCGCGACCGAGGACGAGAACATCCCTGGCTCGATCAGGGCGCGGTTGCCGCCCGCCGCCGCGATGACCAAATGCGCCCCGTTAAGTGATTCCGCCAGCGCCCCAAGCGGTCGGTATTCGCCTGACACCCGTTCGGCCAGCGCCCGTCCATGCTCCTCGCTACGGTTCGCGACAACCAGGCGGCCGACACCCGCGCCGCGTAGGACCTGGGCCGCCAGCGCCCCCATTTCTCCAGCACCGACAACAACGGCCGTGATCCCGGCGAGCGATCCCAGCCGGCGCGTCGCAAGGTCGACCGCGACGTGCGGGATCGTCGAGCGATTCCGGGCGAGTCCAGTTACAGTGCGCACGCGTTTGCCAGCGGTCAATGCGTCCAAGCCTAAGCGGCCGAGCACGGGACCGGAGGCTCCGCACTCCCTCGCGCGTTCGAATGCGGTGCGAACTTGGCCCAAAATGTGCGGCTCGCCAAGCACCATCGAGGTCAGCCCGGCCGCCACCCGCAGCACGTGTCGTATGGCCTCTCGGTCGAGATGAATGCTCACCAGTTCATCGAGGTCGTCTCTGGCGATCCCACTCACATCAGACACGTACCCCGAGAGCGTGCGCGCCGGGCACTGACCGGCCATGACGACCGCGAAGTACTCAGTGCGGTTGCACGTCGAAAGGACGGCCAGCTCCTCGATCCCAGGGGCAAGTCGCTCGAGGACGCGTGGCAACGCCTCATCGGCAACCGCCAAGCGCTCCCGTGCGGCGACCGAAGCCCGTTCGTGGCTTGCACTCAGCACAATCAGATGGTCGCGCATATCCTCCCGCACCCGTCCGACCCGGCCGCTCGGCCGCGTCCGCATCGCCGGACATCGCCCAAACCCTAGCAGACGGGACACGGCCCGTGCCACGACATGCCGTGCAGCGATGCACGCTCCCCGCCGGCGCCAATCGGATCGCGGGTCTTGACCCGTGCTCGTGGTAGCATGCCGCGCGTCAGGGTCGGCCATGACCTCCGCCGACCGCGTTATCACCAAAGGATGCCAGAAACCGTGTCTGAGCCAGTTCACCAAGATACCGTGACCACGTCGTCGGACCTCGACCGGCTCTGGCACCCAGACGAGGCCCGGGCGACGGTCCTGCGTCACGTACGCCGGCTTCCGATCGAGCAGGTGCCCATCGCGGACGCCGCCTGGCGCGTATTGGCCGAAGACCTCGTCGCCGCGGAAGACCACCCGCCCTTTGCTGCCTCAACCATGGATGGCTATGCCGTCCTCGCGGAAGATTCGTCGCCGTGGCGCGAGATTTTGGGCGATCAGACGGCGGGCTATTTGGCCGACGTCGAGGTGACGGCGGGCACCGCCGTCCGCATTACCACCGGAGCGCCCATTCCGGCCGGCGCCGATGCGGTCGTCCGCGTTGAAAACACGGAGATCGCCGACGATCACGTGATCATTCACCAGGAAGCGGTGACGACGGGCGAAAACATTCGGCCCATCGGGGTCGATGTGCGGCGCGGCGATCCGGTCTTGTCCGCCGGCACGATCCTCGGCGCGGCCGAGATCGGATTGGTTGCCGCTCTTGGCATGACGCCGGTGCCCGTTCGCCGTCGCCCGCGGGTCAGCGTCCTCTCGACGGGTAACGAATTGGTCGATCCCGGTGACCCTCTACAGCCCGGACAAATCCGCGACTCGAACCGCTTCAGCCTTGTGGCCGCACTCGAGCGCGAGGGCGCCGGCGTCGTCTGGTCCGGCCGCGCGCCGGACGACCGGCAAGCGCTGGAGCAGTTGCTCAACGAGCGGATCGATGAGAGCGACATCGTCATCACCAGTGGTGGCGTCTCCATGGGCGAGCTCGACCTCGTCAAGCTGATCCTGGGTGACATCGCCACGGTCCATTTCCGGCGGGTTTTCATGAAGCCAGGCAAGCCTCTCAACTTCGCGACCGCCGCTGAAACGCTGATCTTCGGGCTGCCGGGAAACCCCGTTTCCGCCCTCGTCTCCTTCGAGCTTTTCATTCGCCCGGCACTGGCGACGATGGCAGGCCGCGCCGATATCGAGCGCCCACGGGTACCCGTCACGCTCGCGCACGATACGCCGCCAACCGACCGCATTGAATTCCAACGGGCCATCGCGAGCGTTAGCGCGGATGGTCGCCTCGTCGCGTCGACCACAGGCGTCCAGGCGTCATCTCGCCTAGTGTCGTTCGTCGGCGCCAACGCCCTCTTGGTCATCCACCCACGTGACGAGACCTACCGCGCCGGTGAAATCGTCGACGCGCTCTTGCTGGCTCCTCCCCTCGGCATCGAGTCGGGCGTCGCGGGCTGACGCGGAACGCGGGCGGTCCAAGTTAGGACCGCCCGCGTCACCTTTCTGCTTTGGGTGCGACTGAACCTATCGCTAGTCCGCTGGGACAGCTTCCGTCGCGGGCTGTACCGATTCGACCCCGGCTTCTTCGTCGTATGGCACCGGTGGGCCGAAGATCCCCATCACTTCCGAGGCGTCCAGCGTTTCCTTTTCCAAGAGCGCCACGACAAGTGCGTCGAGCTTGGCGCGACGCATCGACACGAGGGCGACCGCCGTCTCCAATGCCTGATCGACGATATCTCGGATCGCCGCGTCGACCCGTTGGGCGGTGGAATCCGAGTACGCCTTGTCCTGCAAGATCTCCCGGCCGAGGAAGACGTGCTCCTCGCCTGCTCCCAGGTAGACCGGCCCGACGTCCTCGCTCATGCCCCAGAGGCCGACCATTCGCCGCGACAGCGACGTCGCCTGTTTCAGGTCGTTTTCCGCCCCGGTCGTGATCTCGTCGTAGACGACCATCTCGGCGGCCCGGCCACCCAGCATCATGGCCAACCGCCCGTGGAGGAACGTGCGGCTGTAATTATGCCGATCCTCCTCCGGCATCTGGATCGTCACGCCGAGGGCACGACCACGCGGCACGACCGTCACCTTACGCAGCGGATCAGCCCCAGGCGTGAAATGCGCGACCAGCGCATGGCCCGCCTCGTGATAGGCGACGACCTCCCGTTCCTTCGGGTTCATCAGGCTATTGCGGGCGGCGCCGAGCAATAACTTGTCGAGCGACTCGTCGAAGTCGGCGTTGAGAATCTCCTTCCGGTTCCGCCTGGCCGCCGTCAGCGCCGCTTCGTTGACGAGGTTGGAGAGATCCGCTCCCGAGAACCCGGTCGTCGCCCGTGCAATGCCCTCGAGGTTTACTTCACGGGCCATCGGCAAGCCCCGGCTGTGAATAGCCAGGATCGCCTCGCGTCCTCTACGGTCAGGAAGTCCGACCACCACCTGACGGTCGAACCGGCCGGGCCGCATCAACGCCGGGTCGAGCACGTCCGGCCGGTTGGTCGCGGCCATGACGATGACTTCATTGTTCGTGTCGAACCCGTCCATCTCGACAAGAAGCTGATTCAGTGTCTGCTCACGTTCGTCGTTCGATCCGCCAAGACCGGCGAAGCGTTGCCGGCCAACCGCGTCGAGCTCGTCGATGAAGATGATGGCCGGCGCGCTCGCCTTCGCCTTCTCGAAAAGATCGCGGACACGGCTAGCGCCGACGCCGACGAACATCTCTACGAACTCGGAGGCGGAGATGCTGAAGAACGGTACGCCGGCCTCGCCGGCCACCGCTCGCGCCGTCAACGTCTTCCCGGTGCCCGGCGGTCCGACCAGCAACACGCCGCGCGGCAGCCGCGCGCCG
>JBOGUE010000732.1:0-5082 GCA_050695955.1 Thermomicrobiales bacterium
GCCAGGCACTTACCGGGCTTGACCAGGAAGACGACTTATCGCGGCGACTCCGGCTGGTGCTGCACACGACCGAAACGGACGTGTCGGCCGGCCGCTACCTGCCGTCGTCGCTGCGGCACGCCGCGCGCCTGTTACGGGCGGCCCGCGGCGGCCAGACACTCGTCGGCGCCTCAACCGCGGACCAGATTCGGCAGAAACTCCCCGCCGGGTTCTCGCTGCACGACCTGGGCAATCACCAGCTTGCGGATCTGAGCCCTGCCGAGCGGGTCTTTCAACTTGCCGGCACAGCCGGACCCATTGACTCGCGGCCGATTAAGTCGCTCGACTGGCATCCCCACAATCTGCCGCCGCAGTCGACGCCGCTGATCGGGCGGGACGCCGAGCAAGCGGCCGTCGAGGAACTCCTACGGCGACCCCACGTCCGGCTCGTCACCCTCACTGGACCTGGCGGCATCGGCAAGACGCGCCTGGCACTGCACGTCGCGGCCGGGCTGGTCGACGCCTTCGACGACGGCGTCTTTTTCGTTTCCCTCGACTCGATCGCCGATCCCGCTCAGGTACTGCCGGCGATTGCGCGCACACTCGACATCGACGCGCCCGACTCCCACGACCTCGGTCAAGCACTCCTCACGCACCTGAGCGAGCGCGAGCTGTTGCTCGTGCTGGACAACGTCGAGCACGTGATCGACGCGGCACCAGAAATCTCAGGCATTTTGGCGAGCTGCCCGCCCGTCAAGGTGCTGGCCACCAGCCGGGAAGCGCTCAACGTCCAAGGCGAACACGGCTATCCAGTCCCCTCGCTTGAACAGCCCACGGACGACGAGGCGGCCACCCTCAAGGGCATCGCGGGCGCCGACGCGGTCCGGCTCTTCCTGACCCGTGCCAAGAAGGCGAACCCGCGGTTCGACCTCACCGCCGCGACCGCGCCGGCCGTCGCCGAGATTTGCCGGCGACTGGACGGCCTCCCGCTTGCGATCGAGTTGGCGGCGGCATCGATCAACGTCCTCACCCCGCCGCACGTGCTCGAACGTCTCGACCAGCACCTGCCGCTCCCCCCAACTGGTCGCCGCGACGCCCCCGCTCGACATCAAACCCTGCGCGACACGATCGCCTGGGGCCACAACCTCTTGCCAGCCGACGAACAAATCCTCTTTCGCCGCCTCGCCATCTTCGCCGGCAGCTTCGCGCTCGACGCCGCGGAAGCCGTTTGCGGGGGTCAGGGACGAAGCGTCGTGCTCTCCCTGACCCCTGACTCCTTGCTCCTGCCCCCTGACGTCCTCGACGGCATCACCGCGCTCGTCTCGAAAAGCCTCTTGCGACCTGAGCCATCGTCGGGAACAGACGAAGATGCTCCCCGCTTTGTGATGCTGCGAACCATTCGTGAGTTTGCGTTGGCGCAAGTCGAAGCGAGCGCAGAGGTAGAAGCGCTCCGGCTGCGACACCGCGACTGGTTCTTGGCCCTGGCGGAGCGGGCCGACGCTGAACTCCTGGGGCCTGGGCAAGCCGAATGGCTCGCACGCCTCGATGCCGACGTTGACGACCTGCGTGCCGCCCTGCGCTGGTCAATCGACCGCCGAGACCCCGAACCGGCCCTCCGCCTCGGCTGCGCCCTGTGGCGCTATTGGGCACGGCGCGGACTCCTACGCGAGGGCCAACAATGGCTCGAACGCGCCCTCGCCCTCGGCGAACCTGCGCCAGCGGCCCCGCGGGCCAAAGCCCTCAACCACCTCGGCAATATCGCCAATGACCTGGACAACTATTCTCGGGCACGAGAGCTCTACCAACAGAGTCTGGCACTGCGCAAAGAACTCGGCGACGCGCAAAGCATCGCCATAACACAACTCAATCTGGGCTTTGCCGCCCTTCATCAAGCGAACTACGAGGAAGCTCACCGGTTGGCAGTGGAAAGTTTGGCAGTCTTTCGACTTTCGCAACGAATTGCACTGGAGGCGTCGTGCCTCCATCTCCTTGGTTGGCTAGCGGCCATAGCCGACAACGGAGCCGGCTCGTGGTCACATCATCACCGTGCGATGACGCTCCAACAGGCGCACGGCGACGCGCTCGGAGCGGCATATTCGCGGTGGAGGCTGGGTGTGGCAGCTAAAATCCTCGGTGACCGAGCGCAGGCTCGTGAGCTACTCAACGAAAGCCTGTCGGTTTTCCGCTCCATGAGCGACAGAATGGGGGTCGCGTACACGCTTCACGCCATGGCGGAAGTCGCGCTCGCCGAGCATGACTTTCAGGAGGCGGTCTCGCTTGACATGCAAGCGCTCTCACACTGGCGTGACACGGGTCGAAAGCTCGGCGCCATCGAATGCCTGGAAGGGATCGCTCGAGGAGCAGCGTCGCTTCACCACGATGGACCTAGTGTTCGGCTGCTCAGTGCAGCATCCGCGTTGCGCATGCAAATTGGCGCCCCGCCGCCGCCTATAAACCAAATCGAGATGAGGCAGGTTATCGTGGAACGGCAACAGACCCTCGGCCAAGCGTGGTTCGATTCCGCCTGGTCCGTCGGCGCTGGCCTCAGTCTTGACCAGGCGGCCGACCTCGCTGCCGAGATCGCGAACGTCCTTGCGGCGAAATCGGCGCCCTCAGCTACAGTGCCGTCCCGCGCCACGGACTTCGGTCTGACGTCTCGCGAGATCGAGGTTCTGTGCGCGATTGCCACACGGAAGAGCAATGCGGAGATCGCCGAAACGCTGAGCATCAGCCTGCGCACGGTGACGACCCACGCTCAGAACCTCTTTAGCAAGCTTGGCGTCCACTCTCGCACCGCTGCCGCCGTTTACGCGATGCGGCAGGGGCTTTGTTGATCGCGCGCCCGATCTTAAGCTCGGGACCTAGTGGCAGTTGCCACCGCAGGCGCAAAAGACCGTCGGCGTGCAGCCAGAAGGTACAATGCCAGCCAGGCAGACGCTCTCCTCGTTGCCGAAGAGCATGAAACACTCGATGAAGTCCCAGAAGGCGTCGACCAGGCAGGCCGCGTTGCCGCCGCACCCGCTCACCTTCGAGGTCCAGACGTCGAGGCAGGTCGCGGTGCAGAGGGTCGGCCGTTCGTCCGACGTCTCTTCGGCCGTCTCCCGGCTCGCCTCGCCGCCCCGCTCGGCGAGCGCCGCCAGCGTGTCGTTCGCCCAGCGTTCCAAGTAGCTGTCGGTCCCGGCGGAGATCGCCAGCGGAATCAGTTCAATCGCCTTGAGGAAGCAGTCGAGCTGTTCTTGGGTCCACCACTCCGCACCGCTGCCGGCCCGCGCCAATTCCCGGATGCGCTCGGCGAAGAGCGGCAGTCGCACGGGGTCGAATTCCTGCTTTGCAAGTTGATCGCCTGTCGGCAACCGCGGCAGGATCTCGGCGGACCGCACCGCGATCTCCTTAAGCACCGCCAGATCGGGCTTGTCGCTGGCTCCTCCTCCCTGCGAAGCAGCTAAGCCGGCCGCGCCCCCGATCGCGCCGCCGAGCAGTCGCCGCCGCGACACCCACTTCGCCAACGCCTTCGAGAACCGGTCAAACCGTTGCCCCTCCATCTTCCTCCTCCTTCACAAGCACGCGCGCCGCACGAGAATTGAACGGCGAGTGATTCGCCACGAACCACGAATACGCCTTCGGTCATCGCCTGTCGGCGCGGTTTCGTCGATCAGGCCGCGAATACGATCGGATAGCTTGCGTACATTTAGTCTAGACTCATCAGTTCGTCTGTCAATCGCCTTCCGCGAGCGGGACAGGGCTTCAGAACAAGAATGCACCCGCTACCCGCACTCACACCGCCAATCGCGGCTAGCAGGTATCCCACGCCATGCCGCGATGCGGCCGTGAAACGCGGCAACCGGGTCCGGCCGCCGCGACTGCGACCGGCTGGCTTGACGCGTCCATACGCCGCTGCCTCATTCAGCAGTTCGACTCGGCCCATGTCTGCCACGCGGGCGGCGGTGTCAGGATGAGGCAACATCGCGTGCTCCTCCTGCCGGGTCATACAGTCGTCACCGCGCCTTGGCCGAAGGTTCCCCGGCGCATCACGATCATGCGCCGCCGCGCACCACACGCCATCCGCATTTCACACGATTTGCGCGGCCGAACATGCCAACCTGCCCTACGTACGGCGGGCAACCCTACGTCATTGCGCCAAGTTCGCGGACGCGCCGATGTTGCGGATGGAACGCGAAGGGCTCTATTCTGCCCTGGTTGCCTACCGACTCGGACCGACGTGTTCGGCGTGCAGAGAAAGCTGAGGATCTTCGACCAATGCGGATGTCACACCTGTTCGGCCGGACGCTGCGCGAGGCGCCCGGCGATGTCGAGTTGCCGAGCCACAAGCTCATGGTGCGCGGCGGCATGATCCGTCCGCTCGGGGCCGGCATTGTCTCCCTCATGCCCCTCGGCTGGCGGGTCGTGCGCAAGGTCGAGCAGATCATCCGCGAGGAACTGGACGCGATCGGCGGGCAAGAAATGTACATGCCGGTCGTCCATCCCGCCGACCTCTGGCGGGAGTCCGGCCGCTACGACGTAATCGGCCCGGAGTTGACGCGCTTCAAGGACCGGGGCGAGCGCGACATGGTCCTGGCAATGACCCACGAGGAAGTCGTCACCGACCTCGCCCGTTCGGAAATCAACTCCTACCGCCAGTTGCCTCAGATCGTCTACCACATCCAAACCAAGTGGCGCGACGAGCCGCGCGCCCGCGGCGGCTTGATCCGCGCCCGCGAGTTCACGATGAAGGATTCGTACAGCCTGGACGTCGACGAGGCCGGGCTCGACGCCGCCTACCAACTCCACTGGAATGCCTACGATCGCATCTTCCGCCGTTGCGGGATGGACTTCGTCGTCGTCGGGGCTGACGTGGGGATGATGGGCGGCTCAGCCTCCCACGAGTTCATGGCCTTCTCCCCCAACGGCGAAGACACGATCCTCCTTTGCCCCAACGGCGACTACGCGGCCAATCGCGAAGTCGCCGTGTTTCACCGCGACGAACCGTCGAGCGCAGACCTGATGCCGATGGCCGAGGTCGAGACGCCGAGCACGACCACGATCCAGGCGCTCGTCGAGTTCCTCGACAGTCCTCTCGCCCGTACCGCCAAGGCGGTCTTCTAC
>JBOGUE010000733.1:0-2723 GCA_050695955.1 Thermomicrobiales bacterium
CCCTCGATCTCTGCGAGGCCACGGTCGACGAGCCGGTTGATGCGCGCTACCGCTGGGTCTGTGAAGTCACCGGCATGACCGAGAAGTATTTGACCGGGGCGACCTCCGCCCAGGTGGAGCGCTTCAAGACCTGGCACGAGCGCGGCGCAATCGACGTCGCCGGGATGCAATACAACCTGACCCCGATGCTCAACGTCGAGCAGATGCACCGTTCCCTCTATCCGGTCCGCCGGATGCGGGACAAGTACGGCCTCACGATCTCGTCCGCGATGCAGTGCGACGTCAACGGGATCAGCTGGATCTATGCCGATTTGCTGCCCACCGCCGGCATCGACTTCCTGACGATGGCCGTCAATCCGATCCGCGGGTACGTGCCGAAGCCGGTCCCGTCGGCGTTCTGGTGGGAAGGTCCGGCCGGAAACCGCCTCCTCGTCTGGAACGGTTTCCACTATCTGTGGGGGCGGAGCATTGCCAAGTTGGGCGACTGGCGCTTCGTCGACCAGTCGCTACCGCCGATCATCGCCAAACTCGAAGCCGATCCCTACTATCCCTACGACTTCCTCTATGCCCAATCGACGCACCCTATCCGCGTCGACAACGGCCCGCCCGACCGCAGGATGGTCGAGTTCGTCCGCGAGTGGAATGCCCAGGGACGGACGCCGCGCATCGCCTTCACGACCCCCACCGCGTTCGGCACGATGCTGCGCGAGCACCACGGCGACCAATTGCCGACCTACCGCGGCGACTGGCTCGACTGGTGGGCGGACGGCGTCGCCTCCAGCGCCTACGAAACGGGTGTCAGCCGCGCAACTCATGAGCAGCTTCTGATGGCCGAGACGCTTGGCGCCTGGCACGCCGCCGATGGACGTCAAATCTGGACGGCCGAACGCGCCGCCCACGCCTACGAACAGACCACGCTGTACGATGAGCACACCTGGGGTGCGTTCGCCAGCATCGCCGCGCCGCAATCGCTCTGGACCAAGGGTCAATGGAGTAGGAAAGGCAACTTCGCCTACACCGGTTCCGCCGAGGCGCTCGATCTGCTCGCCCGGGCATCCCGCACCCTTGCCGAACAGCTCGCGGAGCCTGGTGTCGAAGGCATGTTCAACCTGGGCGACCTCGATCCACGCGCTGCCTATCCAATGACGGGCGCCGACTCGGTGCTGGTGATCAACACGCTTCCCTGGGCGCGTGATGTCATCGTCGAGGAGCCGGAACAGCGCGGCTTCGCGGCGCCGGCCGGTGTGCTGGAATCGTTCTTCCCGCGCGACGTGCCCTGGGGCGGTTTCCGGCCCGAAACGCCGCTGCGCCGCGTGGCCGGTGAGGTCCCAGGCTTTGGCTTTGCCTTTCTGCCGCTCTTTGAAACGCCGTCTGAGGAGGATTTACGGGCAGAAGGCGCGACGATCGAGAACGCGCACTACCGCGTCCGCATCGACCCGGCGACCGGCGCGGTGGCCGAATGGGTCGACAAGGAACTCGGCCACGACTTCGCCGGTACGTACCAGGGTTGGGGCATCGGTCAGTACATTTACGAGTGGGTCGACTCCGGGGAAGGACGTGACGCCCTCTTTCGCGGTGACTTCTCGATGGAGGATTTTGGCATCGGCCGTACCGACACGCCTTGGGTGCGAGAGACGGCATCCACGGTCAAGGTTCACGACCCGGTGATCGCGCACGGCCGGGTGGCGATCGCGGTCGAGATCGACGCCCCCGGCATCCGGCGTTCCCGCTGCGTCTACTCGTTGGAAACGGGGCGGAAGAGCCTCGCCGTCGATTGGCTGCTCGACAAGCACCACATCACCGACGTCGAAGCGGTCTTCGTCGCCTTCCCCTTCAACTTGAGGACGCCGGCTTTCCGAGCGGACGTCAACGGCACGCCGCTGACGCCGGAGCGGGACCAACTCCACGGCACGGTGCGCGACTGGTATCCGCTCGGCCGCTGGGTGGACGTCAGCGACGGCGAGCGCGGCGTCACCATGACGCCGCTCGACGCGCCGCTGGTCCATATCGGCGGCATCACGACCGGGCGCTGGGCGCGCACGCTCGAACCGGAAGGGCCGACGATGATGTCATGGGCCTTGCAGAACCATTGGATGGTCAACTTCAAGGCGAGTCAGGGCGGCGAGATCCCGCTCCGCTACCGTTTGACGACATACGCCGGCCCTTGCGACGACATCGCCGCCGCCCGCTTCGGCGCCGAGTCGGCCACGCCGCCGATCGTCCTGCGCGACTACCAGCGTACCGGCGATGCGAGCGGCAGCTTCCTCGACGTGCCGGCGGAGGCGCCGGTGTTGGTCACCGCCAAACCCGCCGAGGATGGCGATGGCATCATCGTGCGGGTGCAGAACATATCGGCGGAGGACCAGTCCGTGCCGCTGCGTATTGTTGCCGCGACGCCGGTATCGGCAGGTTTGACGTCGCCGATTGAAGTGGACGGCGAGGGGGTGGCGGTTGATGGCGGGCGCGTGAACGTGCCTGTTCGAGGGCGAGTAGTGCAGTCGGTGCGGGTGCGGTTCTGAACGATCGCAGGGGCACGCAACCGCGGTCCACCCATGTGCACGAATGCTCACAGCCGCCCGCCGTTTTCCAAGGGAGGAGACAAGAATCCTGCCGGCGTGACAGATTCGCACCTGTCTGTCATCATCATGCGTGCTGGGATCGTCCATTTCAGATGCCGAGACGCTACTGCCCGAGGAGGCAGTGCCGTGGGGCCAACCGTACGT
>JBOGUE010000734.1:0-7174 GCA_050695955.1 Thermomicrobiales bacterium
ACCCTCAACTATGGCGCTCAGAATCCCGACCTGCCCATCCTCGGACCGTGGCGGCCGATCAGCAACGACACGCAACGCCAGCAGTACGAGCGAAACCCGTACTACTTCAAGGTCGACACGGAGGGCAACCAGCTCCCCTATGTCGACCGGGTCACCATCACCTATGCCGGTGATCCCGAGGTCATGAACTTGATGGCGATCTCGGGTGAGATCAGCGTTGCCGGCCTCGACATGCAGATCATCAATTTCCCCGTTATCAAAGATGGTGAGGCTAGCGGCGGGTACACCACGACGCTGGTCTACAGTGAACGCGGCGCGGACGTCGCCCTTGCGTTCAACCAGAATCATCCCGATCCAGCCCTCAAATCGATCTTCGCCGACGTTCGTTTCCGGCAGGCCCTCTCACTGGCGATCAACCGCGAGGAGATCAACGAGCTTGTCTTCCTCGGCCAGGGGACGATCCGGCAGGCGACGATCAACGAGTCCGCCAGCTTCTTCAAGCAGGAGTGGGCTGATCACTTCGTGGCGTTCGACTTGGATGAGGCAAACCGCCTGCTCGACGAGATGGGGTTGGATCAACGGAATGGCGACGGCATCCGCTTGCGCTCGGACGGTCAACCGCTCGAATTCCAGCTGCAGTACCTGCCGCAGGAAGGGCCGAAACAGGAGGTCTGCGAGCTGGTGGTCAGGCATTGGGCCGAGATTGGGCTCGCCGTGACGACTTCTGCTCGCGAGCGGAATTTCCTCCTCGAGCGCATCACGAATGGCGAGCAGGACGCGACCGGCTGGCACGTCGATCGCCAGTTAGAGCGGGCCGCCTATACCTACCGGGCATCGTCGAAGCTCAGCCCCGGCGGCGATTCGATCATCAGATATGCGCAAGGGTGGCGCGATTGGTTTGCCAGCAGCGGCGAGGCGGGGGTCGAGCCACCGCCGGAAGCCCAGGAGATGGCGAGCGCCTTCGATGCCTGGCAACAAACGGTGATGGACACCCCAGAGTATACGGCGGCGGCGACGACGGTCCACGACCTGATCGCGCAAAACCTCTACGTGATCGGGGTGGTCGGTCAGGCGCCGCAACCGGTCATCGTCAAGAACGACGTCGCGAACGTCTTCACGGGATCCGAGGAACGGATCTGGTGGGGCGCGGCGAACTGGTTCTGGCACACGCACCAGCCTGAGCAGTGGTTCCTGACCTCCTGAGAGCACACGAGCCGTCAGACCGTGCGGGGGACCGGGGCGTCCCGACCGCTGTCTCGGTCCCCCGCGGTCGGCAACCGATCCCCACGTTCGAGCGACGCCAAGGTGGCGAAAGGAAATGATCGCTTGTGGGAGAGTACATCATTCGACGAATCATCCTTATGGTCCCGACGATGTTCGTCATTTCAATCATCTCGTTCATCATCATCCAGCTGCCACCGGGTGACTTCCTGACATCGTATGTTGCGACTCTGGAGAGCAGTGGGCAGATTGTCGACCAGGCTGCTATCGATGGTTTGAGAGATCAGTACGGACTGGGTGACCCCGTCTATGTTCAGTACAGCAAGTGGATCACCGGCGTGGTCCGGGGCGACTTTGGCCAGTCATTCCAATGGAATCGCCCCGTCTCCGAGTTGATCGGGGAGCGACTGGTCTTGACCATCATTCTCTCCCTCTCCTCCCTCCTGCTCATCTGGGCTATTTCGTTCCCGATCGGCATCTACTCCGCGGTCCGTCAGTACTCGCCTGGTGACTATCTCTTCACCTTCCTCAGCTTCGTCGGGCTCGGCATTCCCAACTTCCTCTTCGCGCTGGTGCTCATGTGGCTCGCCTTTACCAGGTTCGGCACCACCGTCGGCGGACTCTTCTCGAATCAGTATGCCGACGCCCCGTGGAGCTGGGGCAGGGTCATGAACCTCTTCGAGCATCTGTGGATTCCCACGATTGTGCTTGGGCTGGGCGGGGTCGCCGGGTTGATCCGCATCATGCGGGCAAATCTGCTGGATGAGCTGCACAAGCCGTACGTCGTGACCGCCCGCGCGAAAGGTGCATCGGAGCGCCGGCTGATTGTCAAGTATCCAGTTCGTGTGGCACTCAACCCGTTCGTCAGCACGATCGGCTGGACGCTGCCCGGTCTGGTTTCGGGATCGATTATCGTCTCCGTGGTGCTGAACCTCCCCACAACCGGGCCGCTCCTGCTCACCGCGCTGCAGTCCCAGGATATGTATCTGGCAGGTGCGATCATCTTGCTCCTCAGTATCCTGACCGTCATCGGCACGCTGATTTCGGACATCCTGCTTGCCTGGCTCGATCCTCGGATCCAGTTTTCGTAGGGGACACAGACAGCGATGCTCGCCCGGCTGATGACAACCGTCCGTCTCCCACTCCGGAGGCGGACGCTGGCGGAGATACCCGAGGCGCCGGTGAGCCCGGCGCCTCGGGTGGATGAGTCCGAAAGCACGGGCGTTGCCATCGCCTCGCAGTGGCAACTGATGTGGTGGAAGTTCCGGCGACACCGCCTGGCGATGGTCTGCGGGGTTGTCGTCGTCCTTTTCTACCTGGTAGCGATCTTTGTCGAACTGATTGCCCCGTATACGCCCACGACGCAGGAAGCGCGAAACGCCTACCATCCGCCGACGCGCATGCACTTCTTCGACGCCGATGGGGACTTTCACGTGCGGCCGTTCGTCTACGGGACAACGAGCACGCGCGATTTGGAGACGCTTGACCTCGTCTTCGAGGCTGACACGAGCGAGCGCTTCCCGATCCACTTCTTTGTCAAGGGGGATCCGTATGAGCTCTTCGGTTGGATTCCATGGGACCGGCACCTCTTCGGTCTCAACGATCCCGAGGGACGGCTGTTCTTGATCGGAGCCGATCAGCTTGGTCAAGATCTGTTAAGTCGGATCATCTATGGCACACGGATATCGATGTCGATCGGGCTGATCGGCGTCGCCGTCAGCTTTGTGCTGGGCGTGGCGATTGGCGGCACGTCCGGCTACTACGGCGGTCGCGTCGATGTCTTCGTCCAACGCGTGATCGAGTTCCTCCGCTCAATTCCCACGATCCCGCTCTGGCTCGGGTTCTCGGCCGCGCTTCCCCCGCACTGGTCCATCTTGAAGATCTATCTGGCCATCACCGTGATCCTCTCATTGATCGGCTGGACAAGTCTGGCTCAGGTCGTCCGTGGCCGCTCGTTGGCCTTGCGTGAAGAAGACTTCATCATGGCGGCCCGTCTCAGTGGTACGGGCGAGCGCGCGATCATTTTCCGGCATATGGTTCCGTCCTTTATGAGCCACATCATCGCCGCTCTCACCCTGGCCGTGCCCGAGATCATCATCGCCGAGACTGCACTCAGCTTCCTGGGCCTCGGCTTGCGCGATCCGGCGATCAGTTGGGGGGTGCTTCTCCAAGACGCGCAGAACATCCGAGCCGTGGCACTGGCGCCATGGCTCCTTGTGCCCGGGCTCGTCGTTGTCGTCGCGGTCCTGTCGCTCAACTTCCTCGGCGATGGACTGCGTGATGCCGCCGATCCCTATGCCCGATAGCTCTATGCGGAGAGCAGTTCGAGAGGAACGCCTGTGATGGCAGCGGTGCAATCCGAACCATTGCTCGAAGTGAAGGAACTCAAGATTGCCTTCGACCTTGCCGAGGGCCGGGTTCAAGCTGTAGATGGCGTCACATTCACCGTCAAACAGGGAGAAACGCTCGGGGTCGTTGGCGAGAGCGGATGCGGCAAGAGCATCACCGCCCGCTCGATCTTGCGGATCACCGGCGCCGCGGATCAGAACAGCAGCGGCGAGATTCTCTATCACCGCCGGATTGGCGCCGGCAGCACGGGGCGGACCGAAACCATTGATCTCCTGAAGCTCGATGCGGGAGGCCGGCAGATCCGTGGGATCCGCGGCGCCGAGATCGCCATGATCTTCCAGGAGCCGATGACGGCCTTCAGCCCGGTGCACACGATCGGCAATCAGATCGTCGAAGCCGTGCGACTGCACGAGCCGTTGTCAGCGAGCGCCGCCCGAACGCGGGCGATCGAGATGCTGCAGCTCGTTGAGATGCCAAACGCCGAGCGTCGTATCGATGCCTATCCGCACCAGCTCAGTGGGGGCATGCGGCAGCGCGCGATGATCGCGATGGCGCTTGTCTGCCAGCCACGGATCCTGCTTGCCGACGAGCCAACCACCGCCCTCGACGTCACGACGCAGGCTCAGATCCTATCGCTGCTGCGCCGGCTCAAAGAGGAGTTCGGGATGAGCGTGATCATGATCACGCACGATCTGGGCGTAGTCGCGGAAACCGCGCGGACCGTGGCGGTGATGTATCTGGGGCGGGTGGTCGAGATCGCGGACGTGCGCGCCCTCTTCCGGGAGCCGAAACATCCATATACGCAGGCGATGCTGAACTCGATTCCCCGTATGGGACGACGTGCCCACGAACGGTTGCATCCGGTCAAGGGCATGGTGCCCAGCCCCTACAACCGGCCCCGCGGGTGCCCATTCCACCCCAGATGCCCATACATGATGCCGGGCATCTGCGACCGCTACGAACCGCGGCCAACGGCGCTCGAAGGCGGGCGCGAGGTGAGTTGCTTTCTGTACGGCACGCCGAACGAGCATGAGAGCGCCCCATGATGGTTGAGGCTCAGCAACAATCCGCGCCAGGTGGGATGAGACGCCAACGGCTCCTCGAGGTCACTCATCTGCGCAAGCACTATCCGATCACCCGCGGGTTGCTGCGCCGTGTCGTCGGCCACGTCAAGGCGGTCGATGACGTCAGCTTCGTCATCGAGGAGGGGGAAACGCTCGGGCTGGTCGGCGAAAGCGGCTGCGGTAAGACGACCACCGGGCGCTGCCTGCTGCGTGCGGTCGAACCGACGAGTGGCGAGATCCTCTTCCAACGGGGGGCGAACGACGTCGTCGACGTCGCCTCTCTGGACAAGAACGCCCTGAAGTCACTGCGGCAAGATATGCAGATGATCTTCCAGGATCCCTACTCCTCGCTCAACCCGCGCTGGACCCTCCTCGACATCGTCGGCGAGCCGCTCGTGGCATTTGGCGTCGCCAAGGGGCGGGCGCTGGAAGACCGGGTCGCCGACCTGTTGCGCCGCGTCGGGTTGCGGCCGGAGTACATGCGCCGCTATCCCCACGCCTTCAGCGGTGGCGAGCGTCAGCGCATCGGCATAGCCAGGGCGCTCGCCCTCCATCCGAAACTCGTCGTCGCCGACGAGCCGGTGTCGGCGCTTGATGTCTCCGTTCGGGCCCAGACGCTGAACTTGCTCTCAGATCTCCAGGAAGAATTCCAGCTGACCTACCTCTTCATCTCCCACGATCTGAGCGTCGTCCAGCATAGCTGCGATCGCGTGGTCGTCATGTACGTCGGCAAGATCGTGGAGATGGCCGAAACGGATGAACTCTATGTCAATCCCAAGCACCCCTACACCGAGGCACTTCTCTCAGCGGTACCGAAACCGGACCCGGAGTCGTTGTCGCATCGCATCGTCCTGGAGGGCGAGGTTGCCGACCCGAGCAATCCACCACTCGGATGTCCGTTCCATCCGCGATGCCGGTATGCCGTCCCGCGCTGTCGGACGGAGACGCCCCAACTGCAAGACCTGGGCAACAACCATGCCGTCAGCTGCCACCGCGCCACTGAACTCCACCTGCGCGGGATCGATTGAGCACTGGTCATGCGTGATCGCGACAGCCTTCTGCCGCCACAACAGGGAGAACTTCGATCATGGGACAAGCACACATTGTAGCTGCCCCGCGAGCACGCGGTGCGACCGGAACACCAGGAATGCGCGACGAATGTAGGCGACGCGGCCATACTTGGGGAGATGCTCGTCCTGAGATTCCGAGGTTCGGGGATGAATGTCGCCGCCCAGACGGCGGGCGAGGCGCGCTTTGCCGCTAATCGCCGCCGTTTGGACATTCAAGAGGAGATCCAGAAGATGGAATTGGATTCTGAGATCAATGACCCGGCATTTGCCTGGGCGCTGGCCGACCGATTGCGCGCAATGCTGTCTAGGGGGAATGCTGAGTGAGCACCGAGTCGCGAGAACAAATCCTGAGCCGCCTGCGGGCGCAGGTCGAACGGGGCGAGCCGATCATCGGGGCGGGGGCCGGGACAGGGCTCTCCGCGAAGTGCCTGGAGGCGGGCGGGGCCGACCTGATCATCATCTACAACTCGGGCCGGTTCCGGATGGCCGGGCGTGGCTCGATGGCCGGCCTGATGCCCTACGGCGACGCCAACGCCATCGTCGTCGAGATGGGGGCGGAAGTCCTGCCGGTGGTGAAAAAGACGCCGGTGCTGGCCGGCGTCTGCGGCACCGACCCCTTCCGGCTGATGCCGGTCTTCTTGAAGCAGATCAAGGAGATGGGCTTCTCGGGGGTGCAGAACTTCCCGACCGTCTGCCTCTTCGACGGCATCATCCGCGCCAACCTCGAAGAGACGGGGATGGGCTACGGTCTCGAAGTCGACATGGTGCGCGAGGCCCGCGCCCTCGACCTCTTCACCACGCCCTACGCCACTGACGAGAACGAGGCGCGGCAGATGGCCGGGGTCGGGGCGGACATCTTGGTCGCCCACATGGGGCTGACGACCGCGGGCATGATCGGCGCCGAGACCGCGATCTCGCTCGATCAGGCGGTCGCGCGGGTGCAGGCAATCCGCGACGCGGCGGTCGCGACCCGATCGGATATCCTGGTCCTCTGCCACGGCGGCCCGATCGCCACGCCGGAGGACGCGGCGTACGTCCTGCAACGGACCAAGGGCGTCGCCGGGTTCTACGGCGCATCGAGCATGGAACGGTTGGCCACCGAGCGGGCCATCACCGAGACGACGCGGCAGTTCAAGTCGCTGCCGATTCAGCGAGGACAAGGAGCGTAAACATGGGTGCCACGCACGGACCGATCGACCCGAACAGCCTCCCCACCCACAGCTTCGAATGGGGGGCGATCAAGTGGTACGTCACCCCGAGCGCGACGCCGGGGGCAGTGCTGACCTTCGGCGAGGTCATCGTCCTGCCCGGTCAGGGGCACGGCCGGCACAACCATCCGGACGCCGAAGAGATCCTCTACTTCCTTTCCGGCGCCGGCGAGCAGATGATCGACGACGGCACGCCCTTCACCGTCCAGGCCGGCGACGTCGTCCACATCCCGGCCGGTGTCTACCACTCCACCCTCAACAC
>JBOGUE010000735.1:0-7784 GCA_050695955.1 Thermomicrobiales bacterium
GGCCGCCCACTTCCCAGGACGTCGGGATGTAACCTTTGGCCTTGATCGCATCGCATGCCGCCAGCAATTCGTCCCACGTCGCCGGAATGGCGCCGACTCCTGCTTCTTCGAGGATGCGCGTGTTCCAGATCGTCGGCAATGGCGAGACCTCGCCGGAGAGCGCCCACGTCTTGCCGTCGGTCGTCGTCGTCCCCAGCACGTTCGGATCCAGCACGGCCTTCCACGCCGGATCGGCTTCGATGTAGGGCGTCAAATCGAGCAGGTAACCCCCCGCCCATTTGGTCGCGTTCGCGTCGTGGATGATGTCCGGACAATCGCCGGCGGCGCAGTCGGCAAGGATCTTCTTGTCGGACTCCTCGCTGTCCGGATTCAGGATGTTTTCGATGCGGATGTTAGGGTGCGCCGCCGCGAAGGCCTCGTAGAGCCATTTCATGCCCTCGAAGTGGGCATCGGTCTCCTTGGTCCAGTGGTTCTGGTACCGGAGCGTCACCTCGGCGTCCTGGGCGCTGCTCACTCGCAGCAGGCGATGGACTCCACCCAAGGCAGCCGCGCCCGCTCCGAAGACTTTGAGCGCGTCGCGCCGGTTCACCATGGATGGCGTGAAACCGCGAATGTTCCGTGTTCGCATTGACGAACTTCCTTTCAATAGGAACCTGACTCGACTGATCCGGCCCTTGCCGAATCCACCCGTTACATAGGCAGCCCTCCTCTCCCGGCGGTCGAGACCGTGACCGGCAGCGACGTCAATCCCCGAAACGCGATGTTTGGAAAGTAGTCGACCCGTTCCGCCGCGAGTTCGATCCGTGGAAACCGTCGCAGCAGCGAGGTGAATGCGATCGATGCCTCGAGTCTGGCCAAGGGGGCGCCGAGGCAGAAATGGATGCCGTGGCCGAAGGCGAGGTGCCGGTTCGGCTGCCGGCCGAGATCGAGCGTGTCCGGATCGGCGAACTGGGCCGGGTCGCGGTTCGCCGCGCCGGCCATCAAAAAGACCGCCTCACCCCGCCCAAGGCGTTTCCCGCCAAGGTCGACGTCGGCGGCCAGCAGGCGCCACACGCGCTGAACCGGAGCGTCGAAGCGCAGGAGCTCCTCGACGGCGGTTGGCATCAGGTCCGGGTCGCGGCGGAGGCGCGCCAGTTGATCGGGAGCGCGCAGGAGCGCGAGCAGACCGTTGCCGATCAGATTGGTCGTCGTCTCGTGACCGCCGAGCAAGAGGGTGACGCACGAACCGAGGATCTCGCTGTCACCCAGCACATCGCCCCGCTCCTCCGCGAGCACGAAGCCGCTCAGCAAATCGGCCCGCGGCTCGGCCCGCCGCGTCTCGATCGTCCGCGCGAGATACGCCCGTAACTCGAGCATGTTGCGTTGACCGCTTTCGGCGCTCTGGGCATCGGCGTGCCCGGTGCCGAGAAATGCCGTGATCTCACTCGACCAGGTCTTGAACTGTTCACGATCTTCCGCCGGCAGCCCGAGCAATTCGGCGATCACGATGGCCGGCAGCGGGTACGCGAACTCCCGAATCACGTCGATCGGCGTGTCCAGCTCGAGCCGGTCGAGCAGCTCGTCCACGATCTGTTGAATGCGCTGGCCCAGATTGGCGACGACGCGCGGAGTGAAGGCCCGGTTGACGAGTCCGCGCAGGCGGGTGTGCGCCGGCGGATCCTGATTGCTCAAACCGCCGGTGTAGTGCGACGTGAGCGCCCGCAACCCGGCCTGCCGTTCCGGCGGGAGCCTGCGAAGCATCGCTGCCTGTCGTCCCATGTTGGAGAAGGCGCCGCCGGCGCGCAAGCAGGCGTGGACGTCGTGGTAGCGCGTGAGCAACCAGCAGCCCCAGCGTTCGCTCCAGAAGAGCGGTTGGTCCGCGCGCAACCGGTGGTACACCGGATAGGGATCAGCGAAGAACCCGGCGCTTCCCAACATCGTGTCGAAATCGGCCAACGTGTCAACCGCCATGGCCGGACTCCTCCGCTGGAATCCAGACGCGGAACGGCGAGGCCAGGGCCGGGTGGCTGCGCCCGATGCCGTTCGGGTTCCCACCGGTGGCGCTGATCGGCGTCATCGTCAGGGTCTGGGCGTTTCCATCGGGCGAGATGCCGGTGGCCTCGAGCCGGTCCGGGCCCGCCACGACAATCCCATTGTCACCGTCGGGGCCGAGCCGCAGCCGCACGAGATGCTGCTGAATCATCGGGTTGTGCAGATCGCTCAGACAGAAGACCCGTGGACCGAGCATGACCGCGGCTTCATCCGCACGGAGCACGTGCTCACCGAGTCGATGACCGCGCGGCACCCGCGCCCGGTGGGGGAAGTGCGCCGAAAGCCGGTCCCTGTCGCTCCACCGCCGCTCGACGGCGACGAAGCCCGGCCGTTCGGCGGCCTCGACCGGCTGCCCGTTGACCGCCAGATCCGCCTGGCCCGCCCATTCGGGCACCGCACGCGGATCGCAAACGAGGCCGGCGCCGGCGTGGTCAGTTCGATCTCGAGCACAAACGTCTCGTCCTTGACGGAGGGCCGGCTGGAAAGGGTGATCTCCAGGTCCGACACCGCGAGCACCGCCGTCGCGTCGATGAACAGGTTGACCGAGAGGAGGTCGGACTCGGCGGTGACGGCGTAGCGCATCGCCTCCCAGAGCGCACGCGGCGCGTGGTGCGAGCAGCAGACGTCGAACGCTGCCCCCGAGCGATTTTGCAATCCGCGCAGGTAACAAAACGCGCCGTTGGCAGCCTGGGAAAACGGAATCTGGTTGACGAGCGTCCGCTCGGCCAGCTCGAGGTAGCGCACGTCGCCGGTGAGTCGCCAGAGTTGAAGGTTGAGGCGCAGCCAGTCGGCGTCGGCGCAGGCTTCGTTCTCCTCCGGTCGGTTGAAGTAGAAACCGACGCCGCCTGCGAGCGAGAGCGTATTCCGGCAGATGTAGTCGTGGAGCGCAAGCACAGGCGAGAGGTAGCGCGACTCGCCGGTCAGCTCGTGGAGGTCGAGGAGGCCGCGGGCCGTCGTCAACTGGCAATCAACCTGACCGCCGCACGGCGATCGGCGACCCCGCGGGCTGATCGTTGTCGACTGCCAGACGTGCTGGAAGACCATCGAGTTGTCGGCGATGCGGTGCGCGGTCTGGCGAACGCGGGGATCGCCGGTCAGGCGCGCGATCGCGACCAGGCCCTCAAGGGCGTTGGAGTAACACTCGTACATGTAGGGCTCGAACGACGGATACCGGTCCGCGTAGTGGGTGGCGAGACGGTGGGCGGCATCGAGCGCGTCCCGGTCGCCGGTCGCCGCGTGGTAGTCGACGAGACCGGCCAGGCCGCGGCCCATGCCGAACCACTCCTTGTAATCGGTGGGGGAGCTGTAGGGGCTGAAGCCGCCGTCGGGTTGCTGGTAGCCGATCAGGCGTTCCGCCACGCGGCGGACGCCGTACTCCTCACCGGTGTGCCGAGACAGCAGCGCCATCGTGCCGAGCCAGCGGCCGGGATAGTCGGCGCCCCAGTGCCACACCTCGTCCGGCTCGACCAGCTCCTGCCACATCATCTCGGTATCGAGCGCGCGCAGGTGCCGGATCGCTCGCTGAAGCCGTTCGGCGAGGTCACCCCGCAGCGTGACCCGGGCGGGGTCGGTCAGTCGCATCACGAGCCGGTCTCCCGCGCGAAGCGACGCCGTGCCGCTGTCGGATCGGAGAGAAAGTCGTACCGCGGCGGATCGGCGAGGAACGAGGTCCAGAGCGCCCATCCAGGGTCCGGGGGCGCGAACCGGGTGCCCGTCAGATCGGTCAGTCGCCGCAGAGGCGGGTGGTCCGTGTAGCGAGGATTGGGGATCACGGGCGCGGCCGCGTCGTCGATCAGATAGTAGGCGGCGCCGGCCACCCGGATGACCGGATCGTACGTTGGCGCGAACGCACGGCTGTAGAGACCGGCGATCGCGGCTGGCCGCGAGGAACGGTTGATCAGGATGTGGGCGTAGCCCGGCGGGATCGTGATCGTGTCGCCCGCGTGGAGTTCGACCAGGACGCAGTCGTCGATTCGGTCGGGCCGGTCGTCCAGCCGGCGCTGCAGGAGCAGCGATGGCTCTCCCCAGAGATGGGTGTAGACCTCCGGGTAGGGGACGTCGCTCTCCGGCATCGGCGGGTGGTAGTGACCCTGGGTCTTGACGAATTCGCGACCGATCTTCAACGGCGGCAGCAGCACACAGGAAAATGTCAAGTCGCGCTCATCGAGGGTCGGCGCGGCCGGTCCGGCGTCGAGGAGCGGGAAGGTCCAGTAGGCCTCGGTGTCTGGCGTACCCCCGTCCGCCTCGAACAACACCGGCTGCAGGTCGGCCAGGCGGCGCGGAACGCGGCTGAATCGGAGCGCGCCGCCCCCGCCCAGCTCCCCGGTTTCCGTATCGAGCGTCAACGGGAATCCCGCCGCGTTGGTGAGGTCGACCTGCATTTCCGCGTCATGCCTCCTGGCTGCGATTGATCCGAATGTCGTGAAAGACCATCGCGGCCACGCCGTAGACGCCGGAGAGATCGCCCAGCGCCGCCGGAACGATCTCGACTTCGCGGTGAACCGGCGGATATGCGGATCCCCGGATCACCGCGCGGGCGGAGTCGAGCAGCAGATCCCCGGCGAGTCCGATCCCGCCGCCGACGACGACGCGCTTGGGCGAGAGGATGTCGACCAGGCTGGTCAAACCGAGCCCCAGGTAAAACCCCGCTTGCCCGAAGACCCAGATCGCCGCCTCGTCGCCCGCGCGGGCGATGTCGCAGACGAGCTGCGGCGTGAGCGTGCCGGGGGCATTGCGAGCAAGCTTGCTGTCTGGGTGGCGCCGGATCGCATCGTCCGCGAGGGCGAGGATGCCCTGCTTGGCGGCGTAGGTCTCCAGGCAGCCCCGATTGCCGCAGGCATCGCAGGTGCGCGGGCCGTTGGGATCGACGATGACGTGACCGATGCCGCCGGCCCAGCCGAGTCCGCCGGTAATGAGCCGGCCGCCGGCGATGACGCCGGCTCCGATCCCGGTCGAGACCGTGACATAGGCGAAGTCGTCGACGCCACGGCCGGCCCCGAAAAACGCCTCGCCGAGCGTCGGCGCGGGGGTATCGAGCGCGAAGTAGTAGGTCGTCGGCAGGGCAGCGGTGAGACGGCGGCGCAGGTCGTAGTCGACCCATTCCGGCGAGAGGTGAGCGGTGGCGATGACGATGCCCTCGGCGGTGATGAATGCGGCGATCGAGACGCCGATACCGGCGATCTCATCGAGGGCCCGGTTAGTCCGCGCGAGGAGGAGGCGCACCGTTTCGAGCATCCGGTCGGCGACGCAATCCGGCGAGCTCTGATGCGGCGTGGGCAAACGCTCGAGGCTCAGCACCTCACCGTCCCGGGAAATGGCGGCCGCTTTGATCATCGTCCCGCCCACATCCAGGGCGATCGCAACGTCGCTCATGGCCGGGGCTCCGCGAAGAATGACCTCGCGTCGAGCAACCGCGTGCGTGACAGGTCCGCATCGACGTCCGCCGGTTCGATGAACCCGGCGCCGACCTGCCGCAGCGCGGCCGCTGCCGCCGCAGAGGCGAGTCGCGCGGCGGCGGTCAATTCGTCGCCGCGGAGAAGGGCCAACAGGAGACCGGCGAGGAACGCATCGCCCGCCCCGGCCGTCGAGACGGGATCGGGCGCCTCGGTCCGCACTGCAAAGCGCTCCTGCGCGGTGAGCACGAGCGCACCCCGCGGCCCGTCTGTGAGACAGAGGATTTCCACACCGTGATCGGCCAGCGACCTGACGTGCGCCTCGACGGCGGCGGGGTCGTCTGCCGGTTGGCCGAAGGCGCGTTCGTACTCCTCGACGTTGACCTTGATCAGGTGCGGACCAGCCAGGGCCGCGATCCGGAGCGCCTCACCCGAGGTGTCGACGGCGATCGGCCCGGAGGACGCCGTGCGCGCGGCGCGGACAAGCCGGGCAACGGTGTCGCCCGGCGCGCCGGACGGGAGCGAACCAGTGATGGCGACCCCCGAAACCGTCAAAGCCAGCATCGCCACTTTCTCCACCAGGCGATCGAGCGCAGTTTCGGGAACGAGTGGTCCCGGTTCGAGGAGAACGGTCGTTGCACCGGCGGCGAGGAGGGTCACCGTCTGCCGCGATTCGCCATCCGTGCAGACGTAATCGTGGGCGATACCTTCGGTCGCGAGCCCGGTGAGGATACGATGACCCGTTTCGCCGGCGACGATCCCGGTGGTTATCGGGTTGCCGCCGAGCCGGCGATAGGCCCGCGCCAGGTTGTTGGCCTTGCCGCCGGCCGCGGCACGAACCGACGTGACCCGGTTGACGTCGCCGACCCGGAGCTGGTCGAGGCAGTAATAGCGATCGATCGCCGGGTTGGCGCCGATCACCAGCAAATCGTGCGCCGCGCGCTCCGGGACCGTCATGGCGCGCCAACTCCGGGCCGCGGCTCGTCGGCCACCGGGCCGTCGAGGAGGCGGCCGAAGAGGACCGCCGCGGCATTGAACTCCATGCGCTCGAGCAGGTCGTAGGCATCGTCGAGCGTGGGACCGGCGACGAGCACCCCGTGTCCGGGGTAGAGCACGCCGAATCCGCACGTAGCGACCGTTTCGCGATGCTCCGCGAAGACCTCGATCACCTCCTCGACGAATGGCGGGCTGTCGATCGTGTTCCGGCCGGAGAGCGGCGGGATCGTTCCGTATTTCTTCATCCCGTCGAGCACGACGGATAGCGGGCAGCTCCGCGCGGCAAAGATCGTCGCGTAGAGCGGGTGAGCGTGGATCACCGCTCCGATCTCGGGAAAGGCGCGGTACAGACCCTGATGGGTCGGCCAGCTCGAGGAGAGCTCGCCGTCGCCCTCGAGCACTGTCCCGTCGAGCCGAACGTGGAGAAGGTGGTCCGGGCTCATCCGCAAGCGAGTCCGCTTGGCGTTGCCAGTCGGGGTGAGCAGCACCGAATCGGCCGAGATCCGGCCGCTGAAATTGCTTCCCCCGGCGTTCGTCAGCCAGCGGTCGTAGACCAGCCGACAGACATCGAGCAGTTCGTCACGGGTCACGTAGGTCATTGCGGGGGCCTCTCCGGGATCGCGACGCCGTCGCGCCGGGGCGGTGCCGACGACTCGCGGACGGCCAATGTGGTCTCGAGCTCGATCGCGCGGGGCGGTCCCGCGTACTCCTCTTCGATCCGCTCCAATAGGAGCCGGAAGGCGGCGCGTCCGGCCTCGTAACGCGGCTGGAGCACGGTCGTGAGCGACGGCGTGACGAACTCCCCGAGGGCGATCCCATCGAAGCCAACGACCGAGACGTCTCCGGGCACCGCGAGCCCGCGCTGCTGGAAGGTGCGCATCGCACCGAGAGCCATCACGTCGTTGCCGGCGAAGAGGGCAGTGAAGGGGTTGCCGGTAGCTAGGAGATGTTCGGCGCCATCCCGGCCTCCGGCGAACCGATTGTCGCCGTGATAGATCAGGCTCTCGTCGATCGGCAGCCCCGCATCCTCCATCGCCCGGCGAAATCCGCTGACGCGGCGCGAGCTGGGGGAGTCGACCGAGGCCGGGGCGACGCAGGCGATCCGGGTGTGGCCGAGCTCGATGAGATGGCGCGTTGCGAGGCAGCCGCCGCCAAAGTTGTCGACTACGAGCGTATCGACATCGAACTGTGGCACGACTCGGTAAAACACCACGGCCGGAATCGAGCGCTCGACGATCCCGGCCAGGTGATCGACCCGCGGAGTCGTGGCGATGAATACGATGCCCTCCACCTGCTTGTCCCGCAGGAGCTTCAGGTAGCGCAATTCCCGGTCGAACGTGCCGTCGGAGTTGCAGAGCATGACGC
>JBOGUE010000736.1:0-5664 GCA_050695955.1 Thermomicrobiales bacterium
CCACCATCCCAGCTTGCTCACCTGATCAACCTGATCAACCAGCTACTTGCCATTCGCCGCTCATCTCGCCTGGGATCAATGAGATTCCGTGGTCAACTCCATTCCGTGCGAGTGCCATCAATACCGCCTCCACCAATCCGAACGATCCGGTCAGCATCATGTCACCGTGTGGCGCCGCCTCATGATAGCCAAGCGGTCGCGCCAGCTCTCGGTTCGGTCCGGTCACCGCGACAAAGTGGAACGGTCCCTCGCGCCGATACGCCGGGTCGATCGCCGCCCCGTGCCCATCGAAGTCCCGCATAAAGGTCTCGTTGTCGATCGCACCTGCCCGCAAGCGCGCTACCAGGTCCTCTATGATCTCCGGCGTGATGCCGCCCGTGTGGTGCTCGAAGAATCCATAGAGCCGCCGGCCTTTGACCAGCGTAGCGAAGGTATGCATGTTCCCGGCGTTGACCAGGATGGCTCCGGCGCCCGCTCCCCCCTCCCGCACTGCCCGCGCGATTACCGGATCGCCTAACGCGCCAAGCACGGCTGCCGCACCAGTATCCATCAGGAATGCGCCAGGCACGGTGTCGGCCACAGCCTGCATCCGGGTCATTCCCTCGGGTGGCCGGCGATAGGCCATCCGCGACAAGTCGCCGCCGCCATCAAGCAGCCCCTGGAGATACTCGAACCGCACGTCGTTATTGCCCGATCCCGGCCGGTAGCCGTGATCCTGAACCGCGACCGCCACCAACTCTGGCAGCGCCACCCCGAACGGCTCGAGCGCCGCGGCAAGTCCCGCTAAATCGACGTCCATGAGCTCGACGGTGACCGCGCCCGGCGGCGCGCTCTCACGAACGCACACGCCCATCCGCACGACACGTGCCGGATCGTTGTGCAGCGTCCGCGCCGCCTCCGCGGTCGCCGTCACCACCAAACCAGCCGCCAGATGTGCGGCCACCGCGCCGCTCGACGCGCCACCGCCCATCAGGTGTCCCG
The DNA here is from genome assembly GCA_050695955.1 of Thermomicrobiales bacterium. GTDB lineage: Bacteria > Chloroflexota > Chloroflexia > Thermomicrobiales > UBA6265 > JBOGUF01. The sequence continues at coordinate 982 of JBOGUE010000736.1, forward strand.
CCAGGTGCAACGCTTGTCCCGCGGCCGTTACCTGCCGGATCCGCCCCGCTACGATCTGCGTTTGCGACGGCAAGACGAGCTTGATGCAGTTTTCCGGTGTCCGCGAACTGTCGTAGAGGAGGATGTCCTGCGTCCCCGCGCCCACGTCGATTGCGAGAATCCGTATCCGCTCCCCGTCTCCATCATGCTCATCACTTCCGTGCGAGTGATCGTGTCCATGGTCATGCGTCGGCATCAGCGCGTCCTCACTGCAATCGAATAGCACGCCACGAAGCATGGAGGACGCGCGTCGGACCGTCAAAAAATACGCGGGGCGGCTCAGCCGTCCCCGCGTTGATCTCGCCTGTCCGAGGCCGAATCAATCCTGCGCGAGCTTCTTGTCACCGAACAGCATGTTCTTGATGAGCACGAGAACGATTGCGGCCAGCGTCGCCACGACGATGGCGGCAATCAGACCGGAATCGCCGCCGGCCAAACCGTCCGTGATCAACCCGGCGACCAACGCACCCGCTAGACCGAGGATCAGGTCGCCCCAGATGCTGCGGTCGGTCCGGGTAACCACGCCCGCCAACCAACCGGCGACGATCCCGACAAAGATAAAGAACAGAATGCTCATGGTGTGCCTCCTGGTGTCCCGCTCCCATGCGAAACGCAAATCCGGCATCCCTCTACGCAGGGACCATGCCACGCCCCCGTCACGGTGGAGAGCGAATGTCTGCAACACCCGCCATTCCAAGCGCACTCCTCCCATCGTCATACCGAGCGAGCCACGCCCCCTGCCCCGTCATGCCGAGCTTCGGAGTCCCGGAGTCCCGGCGTCCCGGAGTCCGTCGAGGAATCTGACACTGATGGGGGACGTCCCGCATCAGGGGCGAATCCTTCGACGCGGACTCCGCGCACAGAAAGACGAAGGGAAGGGCTCAGAATAATGAGGACTCAGGATGGGACTACTGGGACTACTGGGACTACTGCTCGGCAGTGGATCGCGCGGCCGCGGCCACTTCGGGGGGCGTTTCTGTCTCTTCCGTCACGCCCTCTTGCTCGTCGGGCAATGCATCCCCGCCTTCGTCGGTCGCCTGCTCGACGGCATCAGACTCGGCTGATCCTGCCTCAGACGGCGTTGCCACGTCACTTGAGTCGCTTGGAACATCGCCCTGGGACGGCGCCGCCGGCTCAGGCTCAGGCTCAGGCTCCGTCTCTGTGTCTGACGTAACCTTAGTGTCAAGCTGTTCTTCAACCTGGGGATGTTCTTCCGCCGGGAGCGGGGCTTGCTCCCCGACCGGCGCCGCCGTGTCCGTCCCTGCCACCGTTACCGGTGATGATTCGTCATCCGCTTTGCGGCAATCGGGCGGTGTGGATGCTGTCTCGACTTCCGCCTCAGCAGGAATCGGTTCCACCGACGCGCCGTTCGATCCGATTGCCGCCGGTTCGGTCGCTGCCTCTGCCGCGACCACTGGCGCCACAGGCACTGCCGGCTCCTTATCGTCCGTCTTCGGTTTTTCGGGTTTCGGCTGCTCGGGCACAACCATCGCGCTCTGCGCCGCCTGGTGCGCCAACTGGCGCGCCCGCTCCCGTGAGCGGCGATCAATCGGGAACAGCTCGTTCGCCAGCATGCCGAAGCGCACGGCGAATCCACCAATAGCGACGAGGGCAACAGCCAGCACAAGCCGCGCCCCGTCTCCATTGTCGAGGCCGGCGGCAATCCCGCCGATGGCGGCCAGGATGATCGCCCCACCACCGAGCATGATCGACTGCCCCGCGATTTGGCAGGCGGCCGCCCAGCGTTCGATCGTTAGGTGCTGGATGGAATAGATACCAGGAATGCGGTCACCGGATGGCTCTGGCGAATCTGGACGCCGCAACCGCGGCACGAGGTCCCGCACCGCGATGCCGACGAGAACGATGAACGCTCCGAGCCCGAATCCAACGACGACAAAGTCCACGCAGCGTCTCCCGAAGCCCCCGCCCCGTCTGTCGCGACACCGCTGCTCGTCAACCCGCGCGGATGACTTGCTCGAACGCGCCGATCGCCCCTTCCCCGATCGTCAACCGGCGCACCGCACCCCGCGGCTGCTGTCGCGGACCGGCCAATTGTACTCCGCGGCCGGTCACGCCATCAGCGTTTCGGCCCACCCTGCACCAATTTTGCGCCCGCTGAAGTACTATCCCGATCCGACATTGGCCCGTTTCATCACGTGAGGAGCGCCGCGGTGGAGGGTAAGCGACCGCTCAAGGTCGGCCTGTACATTCCCAACGGCGATGGCATCATGGGCGGTGGCAACGGCCGTTGGCACGACGTGCGCGCCATCGCCCAACGCGCCGAGGAGGTCGGTTTCGACTCGGTTTGGGTCGCCGACCATGTCCTCTTTCGATTCCCGGATGAAGCGCCACAAGGGCGATGGGAATGCTGGTCCCTCCTCGCCGCTCTCGCCGCCACGACCGAACGCATCGAGATCGGACCGTTGGTGAGCTGCATGAGCTTCCGCAACCCCGCCATGCTGGCCAAGATCGCCGAATCGGTCGACGAGATCAGCGGTGGCCGGCTCATCCTCGGCCTCGGCGCCGGTTGGCATGAACCAGAGTACACCGCCTACGGCTACCCCTTCGACCACCGGGTCAGCCGGTTCGAAGACGGCCTTCAGATCGTCCATGGTCTGTTGCGCAACGGACTCGTCACCTTCGAGGGTGCGTACGAACGCGCCGTCGATTGCGAGCTGCGCCCGCGCGGCCCCCGTCCCGGCGCCATCCAGCTCATGATCGGCTCCAACGGCGAGCGCATGCTGCGACTGACCGCGCGGTATGCCGACCTCTGGAACACCACCTGGGTCAGCGACGCCGCCCAACTCGCTCCCAAGATCGCCGCCGTCGAGGCTGCCTGCGAAGCGGTCGGACGCGATCCCGCGACCCTCGGGCGCACCGCCTGCGTTCTCGTCGACTTTCCACAACACGTCGGCCGCTTCAATTGGGCCAAGCCGGTTCCACCGCCTCCCCGCGAACCGGAGGCAATCGCGGATGTCCTGCGCGGTTTTGCGACGGCTGGCATCAACCACATCATGATCTGGCCCGACCCCAGCACCCTGGCCGGCGTCGAAGCTATGGCGCCCGTTCTCGAATTGTTGGATCGCGGCTAAAGCGAGGCGGCTGAAACGACCGCTGGGCAGCCCGTCTCGTCACCCGAGCGCCCCCTCCCCATGTCACGCCGCGCCCTCACACCGTCATTCCGAGCTTGTCGCTGATGGCCTTCAGAACGACTTTGAGACAAAAATTGCCAACCCCCTTGACAGGTCCGGGGTGTACGGTTACTATGTACGTACAGTCCCGAGGAGCCGAGCAGATGCCGGACTCCCCACCGGGACGGCCAGAGGACGAAGGGGCATTGCGGGGTATCTCTTCGACACCGGGCCGTTGCGGGACAGGCCAGGAAACCACGTACGTTGCGGGGCGTTGCGTGGCGGAGCGGTCGGTCGTGGGGAATTGGCGACGCGAAGCTTGTCGGGACTTTTCCTTTTCTCCCCTTCAATCCCCAACGCTTCGTACGGTCAATGGAACGGCACTCCAATAGCTTGCCAAAGCGGACACATCGGTCCGCCCCTACCTGCCCATGCCCGGCGCGCCCTGCACTGGTATGCACGAATCCTCGTCCGGGCGGACCGATGTGTCCGCCCGCCTCCATAGGACACATCTGACCCGCGCTGCAACACACCCCGCGCCCAACCCGCCGCGCTGTGCGATAGTACACGCCTGGACAATCGTGACCTATTCACGCAGCGGAGAAGGAAGAAGGATGGCGGAGAAACCGAAATACACCGTCGCGTTCACCTCCGATCGCTACAATCTCGATTGGGAAATGGACGCGATCGCGTCCCTCACCGACCTTGACATCGACGTCGTGACGCGCAAGTGCGCCACCGAGGACGAGATCGTTGCATTCGCGCGCGACGCCGATGCCCTCGTCGTCTCCACGCGCCATCCGATTACGCGCTCCGTCCTGGAACGACTCGGTCGCTGCCGCGTCGTCGGTTCCTACGGCGTCGGCCTCGACCATCTCGATTTGCCCGCCGCCGCCGATCTCGGCGTCGTCGTCACCCACTACCCCCAGTACTGCACCAACGAGGTCGCCGACCACGCCCTATCGCTCATCCTGGCGCTCAACCGGCGAATCCACGAACTTGACCAGGACCTCCGCCAGGGCGGCTGGAACCACGCCGGCACCCGCCAGATCCTGCGCGGACCCGTCGCCCCGCTACGCGAACAGACCCTTGGCATTGTCGGACTAGGCCGCATCGGCGCCAAAGTTGCCGAGCGTGCCCGTCCCTTCGGCCTGACCATCATCGCCGCCGATCCGAATCTCGATGCCGAAACGGCCAAAAGCCGCGGCGCGGAGCTCGTTTCCTTCGACGAACTACTCCTGCGATCAGACATCATCACCATCCACTGCCCACTCGGTCCCCAAACCAAGGGGCTCATCGACGCCGCGGCGTTCGTCCAGATGAAACCGACAGCCTTCCTCGTCAACACCGCCCGTGGTCCGATCGTCGATCTCAAGGCCGCCATCGACGCCTTGCAGCGCTGCGCCATCGCCGGCGCGGCACTCGACGTCGTCTACCCAGAACCGCTACCGGCCGATTCTCCGCTCTACCAGATCGCCAACGTCATCCTCACCCCGCACTCGGCCTACTACTC
>JBOGUE010000737.1:0-3431 GCA_050695955.1 Thermomicrobiales bacterium
AAGCAAGTCGATCCAAAAGTCCTCCCAGGCGCCAACATCCGCCCCCGCGGCCACCGCCTGTTCGATCCGGTCGTAACCATCATCGAGGCGCCGGACAAGCACTTCTTGTCGCTCTGCCACAACCGCCGATCGCTTCGTTGAGAGTACCGAGATGTCGCGTCCGTATCGTTCCGCCACGGTCAACGCTCCCATGCATGAGATCAGGCCATACGGCCTACGACGCCAGGTCGACCGCGCCCCGCCGCCCTTGCAACCGTTCGATGAACGCCGAAGCATCGCGCCGTGTCAGCTCGGCAACCGGGCGACCATAAGCTTCCTGCACTTCATCGCTCAATTCTTCGTCCGACAGACCCGTTTCACGTGCGATGGCGTGGATGAACTTGAGCTGCCGGGGCGTCGCGGTCTGATTGACACTGGCCATCCGCCGATCGGCTTCATCGGCGCCATCGATCATGCGGCGGCCACGCGTCGACGCAAAGTCGATGGGCGTATCGACGACACGTCCTTGTCCCGCCCCAAAGTCAAAGTCGGGGCAGAATTGGGTGCCGAAGCCGAGCGCGGCGAGCGCGCGCCCGATGGCCTTGGTTTCCGCCTTCTCAATGTAGTCGCGGAAATCGTCCATACCTTCGCTGCCCCAACCGGTCGCCGAACCACCGTCCGGCACCCTCACCTTCGCCCGAAAGATGGCGAACTGACCGTCGTGACTGAACAGCTCGGTTTCGATCTCGGCGTGGGGGTGGAGTTCGCGCAACCAGACTAGGCGCCACTTCACTTCGAGGTAATCCGAGTTGCCCACTTTGGTGAGATATCGGCTGGGATCAAACGCTGCAGACTGGCTCATGAAGTTCACCTTTCGCGTTGATTTAGAACCTATGTTCTATACGCATTCTAATCCTCAAGGCGGGCGTTGTCAAGTTGACAATCCCGCTTAGAGGTCGTGCAGATTTTCGTCAGAAGATTGAGGCTTTGGACGGTTGTGGTGCGGTCATTCTGGATTTAGGACCAGGATCAAGAGACGCGGATTCCCTGTGCTATAATGCTCGTCAGAGGTGTACGGACACTCTGAGTTCTACTGGGAAGGGATGGCCGGTGAAGGTTTCCTGCCTTCAGGAAAATCTGCAACGCGCGTTGGCACAGGTCTCCCGCGCGGTGGCGACGAAGACAGCGTTGCCCGTGCTCAGCAACGTCTTGCTGGCGACCGACGCGGGCCGGCTGCGCATCGCGGCGACAAATCTCGAGATCGGCATCACGACTTGGGTCGGTGCGTCGGTCGACGAAGATGGAAAAATGACGGTCGATGCCCGCTTGCTCAACGAGTTTGTCGGCACGCTACCGAATGACGCGGTGCAACTCTCGAGTAGCTCGGCACGGACTGCATTGACCGTTCAGAGCGGTCGCGACAAAGCGGCCATCAACGGCATCGACGCCGACGATTTTCCCGTGATTCCGACCGTTGGCGAGGATGCCTTCACCGTCGAGGTTGATCCCCAGTTGCTACGCGAGATGATTTCGCAGGTCGAATTTGCAGCGGCGACCGATGAAAGCAGGCCAGTTCTGGCAGGCGTTCTGGCTCGATTCGAAGAGACAACGCTGACCCTGGCATCGGCCGACGGCTTTCGCCTTGCGGTACGGCACGGTGAGTTGGCGAAGCCTGTCTCAGAGCGACTTGACATCATCGCGCCCGCGCGCGCGATGCGAGAGCTCTCGCGGATCATTGGCGATGCCACCGAACCGGTCACCCTTGCAATCACGGCCAACCAGAGTCAGATGCTGGTCCGCGTCGGCGAAACCGAGTTTCTGTCCCGCCTGATTGAAGGGACCTTCCCGGACTACCGACAGATTGTGCCGAAGGAGTTCGGCGTCACGATTGTGCTCGGCCGCGACGCGTTTCTCAACGCCGTTCGCCGCGCTAGCTACTTCGCGCGCGACAACAACGACGTGATTCGAATCGCGATCAAACCGGGTGAGGACGACCTCGTGCCGGGCACGGTGGAGGTGTCGGCGACGGCGGCCGAGCGCGGTAATAGCCAAAGCTTCGTTGATGCGTCCGTCTCCGGTCAGGAACTGCAGGTCGCGTTCAATGCGCGTTATCTGGTCGATGTGCTCGGCGTGGTGAAACAGGGACAGGTCATGTTGGGGTTGAACGGTTCGAATCAAGCGGGCGTCGTGCGGCCGGCCGGCGTCGAGGACTATTCGCACGTTATTATGCCGATGGTGATTGGCGCGCACTGACCGCGCTATTTGGCCTGACGCAACGAGACCCCGCCTCGTATGCATCTCCATACGCTCACGCTCGAAGAGTTCCGCTCCTACCACCACCAGGAACTGGGTTTAGAAGTGCCTGGGCTGGCGGTGTATGGAGACAATGCGAGCGGCAAATCGACGCTGCTTGAATCGATCGCCATGCTGGCGACAACCCGTTCTCCTCGCACGACCACTGAGCGAGATCTGATTAACTGGTCGAGCGGCCGGGATTTGGGCGTGCCGCCGTTCGCTCGGGTGTCGGCGGTTATATCCCGTGCGGACCGCGACGTCGAGATTGAAATCGTGCTTCAGGCCGATCCTGAACGATCCAATAGCGTCAAGAAGCAAATCAAGGTGAACCGGCGGCCGGTCCGCGCCATGGACGCGGTCGGCATGTTGAACGCGGTCTTCTTTTCGCCGGAGGACGTTGGCCTGGTGACTGGCCCGCCGGCGCAACGCCGCCGCTATCTGGATTTGACGATCTCTCAACTCGATGCCCGATATCTCCGCGCACTCGCGCGATACAACCGTATCCTTGAACAGCGCAACAGCCTGCTTAAGTCGCTGGGCCGCGACCGGGTTCCCGCCGATTCGCCCGTGGTCGGTGGCCAACTCGCGTTTGGGATGAGGAGTTGGTTGGTTACGGTTCACGTGTTCTTGCTCGCCGCCTGGACATCGTGCGCCTGTTGTCGGGACTGGCGGCCGAGCGATTTCAGTGGTTAACCGGCGGTATGGAACTGACCGTCACCTATGGAAGCACCGTCGAGACGCCTGACGTACCGTTAGCAATCCGAGAAGGGTCGCCGGAGGCGCTCGAGATGCATGTCGGGCGCAACTTTTCGCAGGCATTGCCCGACCGGCGCCGGGACGAGCTACGCCGCGGCGTCACGCTTCTTGGTCCACATCGGGACGACCTCAAACTCGCGGTGGCAGGCGCCGATCTGGCGGCGTTCGGATCACGGGGGCAACAGCGTCTCGCCGTGGTCGCGTTGAAGCTTGCGGAAGCGGACCTCATGCTCTGTGAGACGGGAGAGCGGCCGGTCGTGCTGCTTGACGACGTGCTGTCAGAGCTTGACGAGCGACACCGGCAGATGTTGACGGAAGCCATGATGAAAGTCGGGGGACAGGTGTTCCTGACAACGACGGACGATGCGACCTTCGACACGCCGGAGCTCGCTGCACTGCCG
>JBOGUE010000738.1:0-4640 GCA_050695955.1 Thermomicrobiales bacterium
ATCTCCGGTCGCGAGATCTGGGATGTAGCGTGGGACCGCATCTTCGAACCGATCGCGCTGTACAACGTTGTCGCCCGACCCGGCCCGGCGCTCGACGGCCGCATCGCACATGTGGCCGACACCGCCCGCCCTGGCACCGACGTCGAGTCGTACAACAGTGTCTATTGGCGAAGTCTCGGCATCCCATGGGGCGGTCTCTACGGCTCGGTGCGCGACGTAGTCCGGTTCGCTGGGTCATTCCTCCCCGGTGGCTCTCCCTTCCTGTCAGCGGCGAGTGTTCGCGCCATGACCAGCGACCAGGTGCGCGGCGTCCCCGGTGGCGTCGGCAGTTTGAAGCTGCGCTGGCCACGCGCCTATTGGGGCCTCGGCTGGGAGGTCAAGGGCACGAAAACCCGGCACTGGACCGGTGAGCTTACTTCTCCCAAAACGTTCTGCCATTTCGGCGCCGCCGGCACGCTTGTCTGGTCGGACCCGGAACGCAATGTCGCCCTGGCCGTCTTTGGCAACCGCATGACCGTTCATCGGTGGCCGTTCGTCCCTGCTCGGTGGGCCCAATTGAGCAATGCCGTTGTTTCCGCCGTCGCATGAGCCGGAGATCGCGCTCTGATACGATACGCCCCGCGATTGTCGAAGGTGTATTGGATTGGGAGAAGCGTGCATGCGGGGTACCGTGCATCCGGCGTACCGTCCAGCGCCACGGCTCATCGCCACGTTCCTCGCCGTCGTGCTGGCGACGGCCACCTTCATCCTCGCGCCAGTTTCGGCCGCGGCCGCCGAGTTTCGCTCGGGCAATGCCCCGTCAGTGTCCAGCAACGAAACGATCGACGACGACCTCTTCATCTTCGGCGCCGAGGTCGACGTGCGCGGTGACGTTACTGGCGACGTCATCGCCTCTGCTGGCGACTTCAACCTTTCCGGTTCGATCGCGGGCAGTCTGAACCTGGCTGCCGCCACCGCGACGATCGGCGGCAACGTTGGCCGTTCGGTCCGCATCGCCGGGGGTGAGGTCACCGTCACCGGGGAGATCGGCGGCGACATCGTCTTGCTCGGCGGCGAGTTGACCATCGAATCGGGTGGGTCGGTCGCCGGAGATGTCGTCGTTACCGGCGGGGACACGACGGTCCTGGGACCTGTCCGGGGCGAGATTCGCGGTAGCGCCAGTGAGTTGAGAATCAACGCCGAGGTTGGTGACGACGTCCGCGTCAGCGCTGAACACGTCCGGCTCCAATCGCGGGCGCGTATCGGCGGTGACCTCAACTACCGCAGCCGGAACGAAGCGGTTATCGACGATCGGGCCGACGTCACCGGGGAGATCGAGCGCCGGGAACCGAGTTTCCTCCCATGGGAAAACGCGAATATCTGGCTCCTTAGCGCGGTTTTTCGCCTCCTCTGTGCCCTGATTGCAGGAGCGGTCATTGTCATGGTGATGCCGCGTTCTGCCGCGGCAGTCGCCGACGCTCTCCGGGCAACGCCCCTCAGGACAGTCGTCCTGGGCGTGCTTCTGGTCTTGTTTGGCCCGGTACTCTTGGCACTGCTGATGATAACGTTCATCGGCTTGCCGATCGCGATTATCGGCGTCGCCTTCTATTTCACCGCCCTCTACCTTAGCCAGGTCTTCGTCGGGCTGGCAATGGGGCGGATCGTGCTGCCTCGTTCATGGGGGGACCATGGCCGCGGCTATAACCTGCTCGCAATGACCATTGGCGTCATCGTCCTGGGCGGGCTGCGTCTCATCCCGGTGCCGTACTTGAGTTGGGCCATCGCCGCCGTGACTGCCATCCTTGGTTTCGGCGCGCTCGTCCTCGGCCTTTCACGACGCGGACGGCCGACGTTGGCCTAGACCGGCTCGATCGCCAGATTGAGCGACCGTGGACCGAAACTCCGCGGCAACAACTCACTCAACGGCACGATTTCCGGTCCGTCTTCACCGTCGAGCACAACCAGCAATTCACCGATTCGCGGCTGAAACTCGTTCAGTACCTGCCGGCACCCCCCACATGGCGTCACCGTCGCCAGCTTCGGCGCCGTGACGGCAATCGCGACTACTTCCCGATGCCCCGCCGCCACCGCGTTGCCAACGGCGACACGCTCGGCACACACGGTCAACGGATAACTCGCGTTCTCGACGTTGCAGCCAGGTATCACGGACCCGTCTCGCGTCAGAATCGCGGCGCCGACCGGAAAGCCTGAATACGGAACATACGCCCGCGTCGCTGCCTCCCGCGCCGCCGCCAACAGCCGGACCGCAACTTCGCGCCCAATCACTCCCTCTGCCATGATGCCCTCCCCTGCGAGCGGATATCCTGCACACGGATCTTGCAACGGTCCAAACATCATTGGCACGCAACTCGAGCCCGCACCAGGAGCATTGTACGAACGTGGACAAAGACGCTGACACGAATTTGCTGCGCATCGCCGCATTTCTTACTCAGGCGCTCGATCTCGACGACGAGCCTAGCGTCCTAGCCGCCGACTTGCTCGCGCTCAAACACGATACGAACGCCGGCATCTGGACGATCGAGCTCGAATCTTCCATCGGTCCGGCGGCCTTTCTCGTGTATCATTATCAGCGTAGCATTGCCGCGGCAGACGGCCGGACCGGACAGGACCTTTTCGACGCGGACTTGGCAACCCTCGAACAAGCCGGAGAACGCGACACTCCTGGACCTCGCATCCTCGCCCACGCGGTCGCCGAAAACGAGGCCTTCATCCTCGCCACGACGCCTGCGACGTATCGTGCTCTCACCGGAGAATCGACGATCGCAGATCGGGAGGGATCGGTCGATGACCTGCCGCGTTCGTCTGATCCTGTCCAGACTCGACGTGATGCCGCTTCGGAACTCCTGACACTGTTGGGATCGGCGGAACGGCAGGCTCAAATGTGGCTTTCCGCAATTGGCGCCCAAGGCACGCCTCGACCTGGCGACTCGGCCACGGAAGAGACCATCGAGTTTACAGAAGAGGAATCTGCGCTGGCCCTCTTTCTCCTCGATGACCGCGGCATCCAGCACGTGCTGCGTACACTCAATCTCTTGCTTGACATCGCCCACCGGCGGGCGGCCAATGCACCCGGACTGATCCCGCGGGACTAGGCGGCGAATATGGGCCATTGCCGCTGATCGCTTGTTGATACGTCTATGGGGATGTAGTTTCGGGCTGAAGGTATCGGTCCTGCCACGCCGCCGCCTGCTCGCGCGGCACTCGCATGAATGTGGATGTCGCCGAGGCGAGTAACAGGTTATCCGCCTCCTGCCGCAGGTCAGCCGCGACGTCTAAGGCTCTGCCGCGATCAGCCTCAATCCAGCCGAAGGCACGAGTCGGAACGCCAACCGCCACAGGTTTGCGAAATGCAACGCTTATCCTCGCGGTCACGGCCCAGATCTCCTGAGCATAAAGCGCCCAGGCCATGACTTCGTCGAGCACCGTCGTGATGATGCCGCCGTGGACGATGCCGGTATACCCCTCTTGCCGTCGGTCAGGCGTGAACGGGGCCCAGACACCGCGCTCATTGCGATAAAAGTCGAGTTGGAGGCCGCTCGGGTTGAGTCGACCGCAGCCAAAACAGTGATGATCGTCTCGTGTCGTAAGTCGCCGCGCCTTCATCTCTTCAAACGTCAATGGTCATTACCCTGTCTCGTCAGCGATCGGTTGCGTCTATCGGATCTCATTGTGACGGGCGACGCAGCACGTATCCCACGCCCCGTACCGTTTGCAACATTCGCGTTTCGCCACCTTGTTCCAATGCCTGTCGTAAAGTCCCGACCGTCACCGCGATGACGTTCGATTCGCCGAAGAAGTCTTCACCCCAGACCCGGTCGCGAATCTGCTCGTGGTGCAAGACCTGATTTGGATGCCGAAGGAAGAATGCCAGCAGGTCAAATTCTCGCGCTGTCAGGTCCATGAGCCGATCTCCACGTCGCGCGATTCGGCTGCCAAGATCGACTGACAGATCGTCGAACGTCAAGATCTGTGCGGTTGATGGCTCCGTCGCCCCAGATCCCGCGCGTCGAAGCAACGCACGAACCCGAGCAAGAAACTCATCGATGGAGAAGGGTTTGACCAGATAATCGTCGGCCCCCGCATCGAGGCCGCTGACGCGATCGGCGACAGTGCCGCGTGCGGTCAACATGAGGATCAGGGTTGGTGTGCGTCCGTCGGCATGGTCTGCCTGGCGGATTCGGCGGCAGATCTCCAAGCCGTCGACGCCTGGCAGCATGAGATCGAGGATGACGAGTTCCGGCGAATGGTCGCGAAACGACGCCAACGCCGAATGGCCATCCGTGGCAATCTCTGCATTGATGCCTGCCAAGAGGAGGCCCCGCTGCACGAGCTTTGCGATGTTCGGCGTGTCCTCGACGACAAGCGCGCGCGTGCGCCGATCGAGGTCCTTAGAGCTCGCGTGTGCCATCGTCGAGATCCTCAGCCGCATGACCGCGTGTCGGCTATCATACCCTGAAGACGAGGCGCTTTTGTGCCCATCTAATCCACCAACATCCACCTTCTGTCGATGAAAACGATTCGGTCAAGCCATGAGTGTGCCGGAGAACAACCTTCAACTGGGGAACGGACGAGTCACGGCCGCGCTCGGCGCCGGCGCCCAGGGCGTCCTCCCCTTTGACTCGCGGGCTGACCTGATCGCC
>JBOGUE010000739.1:0-8162 GCA_050695955.1 Thermomicrobiales bacterium
CCGCCGCCAGCGCCTCGGCCACCGCGGCGTCGGCGCCGATCGCCGCGCCGCTCAGGGACGCCGCGGCGAACGTCCGCTCCCCCATCGCCTCGCGAAGCTCCATCGCGATCCGCTGGTAGCTGTCGAACTCGGTCGGCGGCAGGAAGACCCCGGCCTCGTTCGCCATCGCGAACGCCGCGCCGAAGAGCCGCGCCGCCCGTTCCCGGTCGCCGCCGGCCGCCGCCAGCGCGGCGATGGCGGCAATGCACCCGCCCGCGCCCCAAGGATCGCCTTGCGCGTGGTAGATCGTCAGTGACTCCCGCAAGATCGTTGCGGCCCGCGCGTCGTCCGCCTGGACCCAGGCCAGGAAGGCAGCCACATTCATCGCCGACGCCCGCGCCACCGGCGTTCCGCCCGGTCGGGCGATGGCCGCTTCGAGGTGCGTGCGTCCCTCGGAGGCATGGCCCCGGCTCTGCCAGAACGGCCAGAGACTCTCCGTCAGCCGCAGCGCCAATTGGTTCGCCGCCTCGGGTTGCGCCGCGCCCCAGGCGAGCGCGGCGCGCATATTGCCGAGGTCGACCAGCGCCCGGTCGCCCCATAGGCGCGACTCGGGACCCCACATCCCGAATCCGATCCGCTCGGCCCGGGACGTGAAGTAGGCCGCGTGCGCGTGCGCTGTCGCCTCCGTCTCGCCGGCCGCCGCCAGTCGCTCCAACCCGAACTCGCGGATCGTCTCCAGCATCTGGTAGCTGGTGTCGTCGCCGGCCGCCGTCGATACGCGGAGCAAGCTGTGTCGCACGAGCGCCGCCACGCCGCGTAATGGGTTGCCCGGCCACGGATCGAGGGGCGCCGGCTGCCAGGGGGCAGTTGCAGTTGCAGTTGCCGTCTCGTTCGGCGCTTCCTTGCCGAGGTAGACCGCCGGGCCCCAGCGCTCGTAGATCTCGTGCCCGCCAAGTGGGTAACCGATGTCGGGCGTCCACCCCGACGCCAGGGCCTCGACCGCGTGCAGACCGAACCCGCCGACAAAGATCGAGCATCGCCGGAAGAGCGCCTGTTCCTCCGGCGTCAGCAGGTCGTACGACCAGGCGATGGCGTCACGCATCGTGCGCAAGCGGTCCGGCGCGTCGGTCGGACTATCGACGAGTAGCGACAACGGTCGCGGCAAACGGCGCAGCATTTCCGGCGGCGGCAAGGCAGGAACCTGGGCCGCGGCCAGCTCGATCGCCAGCGGCAGCCCGTCCAACCGGCGGCAAATCCCCACGATCGCGGTCGCCATCTCGATCGTCGCCGGCACATTGGCGCCCGCCGCCCGTGCCCGCTCGACGAAGAGCCGCACCGCCGGATTTTGCCAGACGTCGGCGCCGGGAACGGCCCCCGATTCGTCGGGCAGGGGCAGCGGGTCGAGTGGCGCCACACGCTCACCGGTGACCCGCAACGCCGCCCGGCTGGTCGCCAAGACGACGAGCGCCGGGCAGGCGGCGACGAGGCGCGACGCCAGCGGGGCCGCCGGCAGCAGGTGCTCGAAATTGTCGAGCACGAGCAGGCAGCGCCGCGCGCTCAGGCGCTCGACCACGCGCTCCAGGAGCGACCGCTCGCCCTCGTTCACGCCGACTGCCTGCGCTACCGTCGGCAGGACCAGATCAGGGTCGCGCACCGACGCCAGCGGCGCCACCACGACGCCGTGTGGGAAGTCGCCCCTGACCACGTGTGCCAGGTGCAGCGCCAGGTGCGTCTTGCCGACGCCGCCCGGACCGGTGAGCGTCACCAGCCGGTGCGCGCCGCCACGGACGAGCTCGGACGCCAGCGCGAACTCCCGCTCGCGCCCAACCAACACGGTCAGCGGCGGCATCAGCCCCACGGGCAGCCCGGAGCCGCCCTCATGGTCACCATCCATTGCCGTCGACTTTATCGGCACATGCTCGCGATACAGACATCTTCGGCAAGATTGTTCCTCCTGTCAAATCGAAGCGGCTGAACGAACCGCAAATCAGCGCGTGGTTGCGGCTTTCGGTCGTCGCCCCTATGATCGGCGGCCACGAACCGGCGAAGGGAAAGGGCAGACGATGGCGCGCGCCACGGCGGCGCTGGGGTCAACGCGGCGCGCGGCGGTTGCGGGCTGGGTGCTGTACGACTTGGCGCACGTCGTCTTCACGATGAACATCATCTCCCTCTACTTCCCGCTCTGGGTGGTCGACGACGCCGGCGGCAGCGACGGCAACTATGGTCTCGCCAGCGCGATCTCGATGGCATTCGTCTTCCTGGCCGCGCCCTTCCTCGGCGCGCTCTCCGATCAAGCCCGCCGTCGCCTCTCCTTTCTCGCCGTCACGACCGTCGGTTGCTGCGCGTTCACCCTCTTTCTGGGCGAGGGCGGCCTCGTCTGGTCGCTGGCCTGGTTCGCCGTCGCCAATGCCTTCTTCCAGTGGGGACTGATCTTCTACGACGCGTTGTTGCCGCCGGTCAGCACGGAAAAGTACCGCGGCTGGGTGAGCGGTCTCGGCATCGGCGCTGGGTTCGCCGGGGCGGTGCTCGCGGTTAGCCTCGGTTTAGTCGTGCTCAGCCTCGACCCCGACGGCAAACCGCTCGTTTTCAAGCTCACAGCCGGACTCTTTCTGCTCGCCGCGCTCCCCTGTTTCCTCTGGGTACGCGAACCGGTTCGCGCCAACCCGCACCCCACTCGGCGCGCCGTCGTGCGCCAGACGTTCACCGAAGTGAAGGGAATGATGCAGCTGGCCCGGAGCTATCCCGGCTTGCGGCGCTTCCTGATCGGACGGGTTTTCTACACCGACGCGGGGAACACGGCGCTCGCCTTCATGGGCATCTACGCCGCCGAGGAGATCGGATTTAGCGACCTCCAAACCCAGATCTTGCTCCTCGCCGGGATCGTCGCCGGCCCCAAGCGCACGCTGAACCGCCTACTGGTCCTCTGGGCGGTCGCACTCTCGCTGGCGGCCTTCATCGCCTCCGCGAACCTACCGCCGGCGACCTTCTGGCTGATCGCCCCGCCCGTCGGCGTGGCTGTCGGCGGCACCGCCACCACCGACCGCCCCTACCTGATGCGCCTCGCCCCACCCCACGCCATCGGCCAGTGCTACGGCCTCAACGCCATGGTCGGCCGCTTCGCCGCCATCACCGGCCCGCTGCTCTGGGCGCTCACCGTCGATTGGCTAGGCTGGGGTCGCCCGGTCGCGGTGGCGAGCTTGGTGGCGATGAACGTGGTCGCGGGGGTGATCCTGCGGCCGGTGGATGACATGACTACCGCGTGAAGTTCTCGGGTCGGACTGCCAGTCTCATGGCCCGCGCTCTTCGGTTGACAGCTCAACCGCGGCGCGGAAGACGACACGCGCGGTCATCGCGACCTGGAGGGCACGATCCGCGTCTGCGCGTGTGGCGCTTGCTCCGGGATATCGAATATCCACCGCAAAGGTCGTCAGCCACTTGAGGTCGCTTGCCAGTCCACGGATGCCCGCAAAACGTCCATCGGTGAGCTCCGCGAGGTGAACAAGATCGTGGGTGCGTGGCGATGGAATCTCATGCTCTTGAAGCAACGCCTTTAGGTACTTTTCGACACTCTGTTGGGCATGAAAACAGATGCCATCGAAGACCGGATCGTCGGTCGCCATCGACTGCTGTGCCAGACGGAGACCAGCGCCATGTGGATGGCCCGAGGAACCAGGAGGTCTATTTCAATCTCTCTGCGCTCCAGGACATGGATCTTCCCACCCAGATGTCCAACTAGACGTACGACCTCAGCGGTGCTGCGCTCATCGCGGTCGACGATGAAGAAGTGAGGCAACGGCCTGTCGATGAGGACGGGGCGTCGTTCCTCAGGACATCCAGCGGCGACGACCAGTTCCACGAAGTTGTCGCGATCCCCTCGTCGCGGCACAAACGTGAGTTCGAGTCTTAGTTGTCTGGCCGGGTCGAAATAGGTTTGGACGGCGATATCTCGACTAGGTCGAGCGATGACAGACAGTCAGCTCACCGAACGTGCCGCGCACCCCTTTCCCCTGGGGAATCACTGTATCGCCCGCGCCGCTCGGGTCGGGCTTCGTCTCGGTGAACGGTTTACGAATCGGTGCGGTGACGAAGTCGTAGGACAACAGGCGGCCGGCCCGTGGGCTGGCTACGCTGAGCATCGCCCAATCGTGCGCGCCAATCGGCTGCTCGTCTTTGCGCCGCCTCGGTGCAACCGCGGCGTCCAAAGCCAAAAGCCGCCCGATCAGGGCAAACTTCGTTTCGTACTCCCGCCGCCGCGCAGTATCTCCATCCTGTAATTGCGACATCCGCACCCTTCATAAGCCTACGCTACCGGACCTGCCGGCGCATCAGGCGAAGTTCGCGCGGGAAGCATGCCGCACACGAGTTCGACGATCGGGGGTCGGGGTGCGGGGTTCGACGGAAGCACGTGTTACGTCGAATGCCGACCAGAAACTGAAACCGCCGGAGGGGGCGGGGAGGGATGGAGCTCCACGGCCGAACCGGCGGTCTCGGCGGCCTCAGGGAGGGATTCACTGAGGTGTACGTACGGTACGATACATGTGACAGCTTGTCAAGATACGCGTCCCCCCGCGCTTGGCGCGCTCGGTCGGGCTCGCGGCGCAAACTTGACGCGACGCGCGAATCGGACGAGCATCCTTGGAACCGGCGCCGCCAGGGCGGCAGGGTGGCAAGGCTTCAGGGCTGCATAACCGGCAACGCAACCAGCCGCGTCATTGCGAAGGAAGGTCAAAGTCGATGGAGGTGCCCGCCGCACTACGACGACCTGGATCTATCCTGGCGCTCGCGGTCGTCGTCTTGGGCGCCTGGGCCATTCTCTTCGTGCAGGTCGTCGTGAATCCGGCATTGTCCGACGAGGATGACTCGGATACTCCGACCGCGACGGCGACCGTCGCCACCCAGGCGACCGGCGAATCGCTGGCGCGCGCCACATTCCCGCCGGCGAACGTGTTCGTGGCGACCGAAACGGCGCCGGACCACGCCGGCGACCCCGTGGACGACGACGATGTGATCGTGCCATTTGCCGGCGGCAGCGCGCGGGGAGAGATTCCGGCGGGGACGGAGGATCAGCTCGCGGTCGTCGCCATGGGATCTCGGCAGGGACACGTCCTGCCGATCGTCGTACGCAATAACACCGTCACGACCGTCGCGGACCTCGTGGCGACGGTGACCGTCCGTGGCGCCGACGACACCGAGATCGAAACGGCCAGCAGTATTCAGCTCAAGCCGCGTCTGATTTCCCCCGGCAGCCTCGCGGTTGGCTGGACCTATCTCGAGCGAGAGATGGAGGGCCTCCCTGAGAACGCGACCATCGACGTGGAGCTCTCACCAGGTTCGGCTGACGCATCGAGCTCCGGATCGCTCGACCTTGTGGTGACGGAGGCGTCTGTCATCAATCAGGATCGCATCGTCGGGTTCGCGCGGAATCCACACGATCAGAGCATGCGGTCCGGCGCGTCGGTCGAGGTCTATTGTCTCGACGATACCGGTGCGTTGTCATTCTCCGATGGCTCCGCTCCGTTGGCGGCGACGGCGGGCGCCACGGTACCGTTCCAGGTGACGTTACGCACGGGTGCGGGCGACTGCAGTGCCTTCCTGACGGTGGCGTCAGGTCTGCCCCCGCGTGACATTGCCTCGCCCACGGCACGCGTAGCCGCAACGGGCGAAGATGCGGCGCCGCTGCTCGGCGGGACCGGAAAGGACGTGCTGCCGCGCGGCGAATCCGGCCGGCTCTCAATCATCGCCGCCGGCGATCTGAACGACTACTTCGTGCCGGTCGTCGTGCGAAACAACACGCGCGAAGCGGTCGCGGGCATCAACGTCGTGATGACCGTCTTCGATCCCGACGGCGCCCTGTTCGCGGTCGCCGCCAGCGGCGGGCTGGATCCACTAATCGTGCCGCCAGGCGGTATCGCTATCGGCGCACTCCAACTCACCATCAGCGAACACATCCCGCCGAATGCCTCGATCCAATACGACGTTGCCGCCGATGCGGCAGCGTGGTCGGTGGCCGACTACCGGATCAACGCGGAAATCATCGATGCCACCCAAGCTGGTGGTCTGGTCAGGGGCGAGTTACGCAACCCCGGACCGTTCGCGGTGGACGATGGTTTCTACGTCAATGTCGTCTGCCTCGACGCGGCTGGAGCCGCCACCTGGTACACAATCGCCCAGATGGAGCTTGCGGCGGAATCGGGCGAGACCACGCCGTTCGAGATCGAGCTCCTCGAGGCATCCAGGTGTGACCACATTCTTGTGGCGGCCTGGGGATACCGGGAGTAAATCGGCACTCGTTCCCGGCGTTGAACGGACGTGCTACGATTCCCGCGAGATGGCGTCGCGACGCTTGGCCGCCCGCGGCGCGGCGTGGACGGTGTTCTACCCGACGAGTGGGGAGCGTGGTGACCAATCCGTTCCGGCAGGGAGGCCGGGCGGAGTGGCTTCGCTATTTCCAATCCGACAGCTTTCCGCCGCCAAGAATTCAACGCGGGAGCCACCACGCGATCAACGGCCAAGAGCTGACGGCTGATAGCTGACGGCTGACGGCTTAATAACAAACGAGGAGCGCAATGATGAGTCCTACGACCGCGATCGCCACCGAAACGCCGCTTCCAAAGCCGGAAGGGTTGGAGGGGGTCGTCGCGGCGTCCACGGCACTCAGCCACGTCTTCGGCGAAGAAGGAAAGCTCAATTACCGCGGCTACGACATCCATCAACTGGCCGGCAACGCCAGTTTTGAGGAGGTCGCCTTCCTGCTCTGGATGGGGCGCTTGCCCAACCAGCGGGAGCTCGACGACCTTCACCACAAGCTGGAGACTCACCGGGCGCTGCCGGAGGAGCTGCTGACAATCCTGGCCACCCTGCCGCGGGAGACCGAGCCGATGGACGCGCTGCGCACCGGCGTCTCCGCCCTCGGCTGCGTGTTGCCTGGCGTCTTCGATGACATCCCGGATCTGGACGAGGCGGTCGCCGTTGCCGCCCGCTTCCCCGGCATTTTGGCGGCGTTCCACCGGCTGCGCCAGGGCCTCGACCCGATCACGCCGAAGCCCGGCCACAACACTGCCCAGAGCTACCTCTATCAACTCTTCGGCCAGGAGCCGGAGGAGCGCCACTGGGGCCCACTGGAAACCTACCTGATCTTGCTCGCCGACCACGGTATGAATGCTTCGACCTTCACTGCCCGCGTCATCGCCTCGACCCAATCAGACATGTGCTCAGCCTTGACCGGCGCCATCGGGGCGCTGAAGGGACCGCTGCACGGCGGCGCGCCCTCGAAAGTCCTCGACATGCTGCAAGAAATCGGTTCGGTCGATAACGTCGAGAACTGGCTGACCGCCGCGCTCGACCGGGGGGATCGGCTGATGGGCTTCGGCCACCGGGTCTACAAGGCCGAGGACCCGCGGGCGGAGATTTTGCGCGGACTCGCTGAGACTGCCAGCGATCCCGACTTCTACGCCCTTTCGAAGAAGACCGAGGAGCGGGCGCTAGCGTTACTGGACGAACGCAAGCCGGGTCGCCGCCTCTACACGAACGTCGAGTTTTACTCGGCGGCGGTGCTGGCGGCGGTCGGCCTACCGGGCGATATGTTCACCCCGACGTTTGCCGTCGCCCGCGCCGTCGGCTACAGCGCCCACGTCCTCGAGCAGATGAGCAACAACCGCCTCATCCGCCCGCAGTCCGAGTTTGTCGGCCCCACCGACCGCACCTTCGTGCCAATTTCCGCACGATAGGGACGGCTCGCCTCGTTCCACGCCCCTCGCCAGAATGCGGGCGAGGGGCTTTTGCTTGGAACGAACCAGCGCGATCGAACGTTCAGCGTGAATCAGCCAAGATCGCGAACGTGGTAATGTGAACGGCGCAAAAGAGGTCGCGACTGCTGGAGCGTTCGCAGATGGCCATCAATGATTCACATCCTCACCTGCGCCACCAGATTCTTTCGCGCGTGCCAAGAGCGCTGGGAAACTCTTCACGAACCCGTGACGAGATCGCCGGCGTAGCGGCTATCATCGCCGAACGGTTCCAGCCCGAACGCATCATCCTGTTCGGATCACACGCGTATGGTGACCCGACCGTGGATAGCGACGTCGACCTGATGGTGGTAATGGATACTCCACTCAAGCCACGGGATCAAGCAGTGCGGATCCGACAAACGGTCGGCGCAAGCTACCGATATCCGATGGACATCG
>JBOGUE010000740.1:0-4286 GCA_050695955.1 Thermomicrobiales bacterium
GGGCGGAGGAGCCGGCGCAACGGCGCCGCCATCGTCGTCATCATCGCCGCCCGTGCCGTTCCCTTGGGGCGCCCCGCCGGCGCCGTCATCGTCATCGCCGGCAGCTCCGCCGCCGGTGCCGTTGCCCGCGCCGCCGGCGCCATCGTCGCCACCAGCGGTGCCGTTGCCGCTACCACTGCCGCCCGTACCGTTCCCACCACCAAGGAACGCGTCATCGTCGTCAGCCGCCTCGTGCTCGAGTTGGCTAATCAAGATCAGCAGGCGCATGCGGACGGTCGCGTCATCGATCTCGAGCACGGTCGCCCGGATGTCGTCCATGATCCGCTCCCGCTCGCCGTCGTCGTCGTCATCCGCCTGGTGAGTCTCTCGCCCGGACTGGGTGGACGGACCGCCCGGCAGCGCGCCGGACGCGATCAATGGTGTGCCCAGCAGCGCCAGCGTGAGCCCGCACACCGCAAGGAGCCGGGCGACTGACTTCATATTCCGCATGATTCACGTGCCTCCTGTTTCATGCCGCGATGCGGCAAATCTCCGCCGGGTTTCGCGATCCGCTGGCCCGGCTCTGGCAGCCCGCCCCCCGCGGGCGGCGCTGGCATCAGGATCGGACCACGGACACCCGATCGACGACGGTGCGTCAAACCGGCTGTCACTTAACAAGAGGCCGAAAGCATGGAGATGAATACATCCCCCGAGGGATGATCAGCAGTTCCTCACAGTTCGCGGGGCTTCTTTGGATCAGCTTTGCTATCGACTAAGGCAGTCGGGGGGCTGAAGATCAGCCCGCGGCGTCGTCTAGTTCCCCAAGCTCGGCCATCACCTTGCGAAGGGTCTTGCCAAACCCGATTTTCTGACGTTCTTCCTCGCTCAAAGACGGGATGAACACGATGTCGTTGGTGAGATCCATGCGCCGCTCAATAATGAAGCGTTCGGCATCGACACGGTTCATGCCCAGGTCTCGCATCACGTCGATAATCTCGTTCTCGTCAATTCTGTCGGTCGCAATCATGTCATCCAACCTTGTCCTCTGAAGAGTTCTCCGATGGACACCTCGATCAGGGCAAAATCGTCATCGTCCCACTGACGAGGCCAGTATAGAGTATCTGGAAACCGCTCTCGAAGAGCGATGAGGCTTCTCCTCAACACGTCGTTCTCGCTTCGAGTCGACACGAATTGGGCATAACTACGCGCCCAAAGCTCGGTCACGTCCGAGAGACGGCGGGCGTGATTTCGATCAGCCAAGTCGGCCGCTTCCGCTAGCCGCTCCAGTTCCTGGACAGCGCGGCTAGAAACAACGGCCCTCCTCCACTCTCGCAGCACCGGATGCCGCCGTGACGAGAAGTAAGGCCCTGGCAATCCATTGAGGTTTAGGACGTGTCCAATCTCGTGGAGCACCACAAACTGTCGGTTGGGGGCATTGCTTCGTATTTGAATGGATCGGGCAATGAGCTGTCCGCCCGCGTCCAGTCCCACGGCCATGCGGCCATCCGCTGAACCGCTCTCGGAGTCGATCAGTTCTTGGGTGTAAGACAGGGCCACCCGCGGCAGCACACCATCTCCATGCACCCGGTTGATCGCTGTGACCGCCTCTCGTAGATCATCATTGGCGATCCCCGGTCGGATGAACAACGCGCGTCCGACTGGAAAGCCGGCCGGTCTCCGACGCTGTTCTTGCTCTCCGTTTGTCCGGCGCTTCATCCCCGCAGCAGCGACTCCGCGCCGTCGATCCACAGCTCGGTGCCGGTGATGTGGTCGGCATCGTCGGAGACGAGGAAGCGGATCAGTCGCGCCACCTGCTCCGCCTCACCATGCTTGCCGGCCAGCGGCTGCCACCCTTTCGCGAACGTGATCGGCATGCGGATCTGGTCGAGATTGCGCGACACGGTCGTCGCATGAATGTTGGTCCGGATCGCCCCTGGGCAGACGACGTTGACGCGGACGCGGTGCGGCGCCAGCTCGAGCGCGACCATCTTGGCAAAAGCGAGTTGCCCCGCCTTCGAGCAGGAGTACGCCGTCGCCCCGGTATTGCTGAAGATCCGTGTCCCGTTCACCGACGAGACGACGACCACCGCGCCGCCCTGCCGCTTGAGATAGGGCGTGGCGTACTTGACGGTCAGAAAGGTGCCCGTCAGGTTGAGCCGCAACGTCTGGTCCCATTCCTCCGGCGTCAGGTCTTCCAGCGACGCCCAGACGCCGTTCGCGCCCGCGTTCGCCACGACGACGTCGAGCCGGCCCCAGCGCTCGGCCGCCTCGCGCACCGCCGGCTCCATCTGCTCCGGCCGGCCGACGTCGGCGACGATCGCAAACGCCTCGCCGCCCGCCGCCACGATCTCGTCGACCGTTTCCTGCACGCGCCCCGGCGTCCGGGCGAGGGCAGCTACGCGCGCGCCGTCCTGCGCCAGCATCAGCGCCGTCGCGCGGCCGATCCCCGATCCCGCGCCGGTCACCAGCGCCACCCTGCTTTGAAACCGCATCTTGCTCCCTCACGCGATGCTCCCTCCTTCACCCCTGTGGGTGGGAGGGAGCGTCTTCCCATTGAAGCCGTTTGTATCATGAGTCTGACAACCGTGGAACCCTGAGAAGCGCGAGTCGAACAGGCATGGTCCGAGAGACGCGACTGAACTAGCGCGGCGGGTGTGGGCCGCCGCGCTAGAGAAGAGACGCGGTTGTGCCTATTGGTCCTGGATGTAGAGAATCGCGCTACTCCCCTGGAGGCCGTCGCGCTGGTAACTGACCGCGGCGAAGGCCTGGATCGCCGAGAGGTCCGGGATCTCGAACTCCGGCTCAGGTGTCCCAGGCGTATTCGCTGGGAACGCGCCCTGTGTCGCGAGCTCCTGTTCAATGACGGGTTGGACGAGCTGGAGCAGTTGGCCAAGATCGAGGTAGAAGACGCCGTTGTGCTCTGCCGGTAACTCGCCCATCACTGCCTGGTAGCGCTGGCTGCCGGCGAGTGAGGCGGCGGGACCAGCCACATAGTCGCCAAACCCATCGCCCACGCCGAACACGAGCTGCCCATCGACAATGCCCCATTGCAGCCGCACGGACGTACCCATGTCCGGCACGGGGATCTCGATCACTTGCGTCAACGCGCCGCTCACCTCTTCCGTATGTGCGCCGACCGGCTGATCACCGAAGAGTGCCTGCTCTCCATCCGCGGAACTAGCTAGCCCGCCAATCACGAGCAGATTCACCCAGACAGCCAACTTTGTCACCGCGTCATTGAGCCGAACCTCATCGCCGGCGCCAGAGACAAATATGGCGTCGATCCCCTCCGGATCGGGAGACGCAACCGAGAGCGCGAACGCCCACTCGTCGACCAGTTGCCCGACGAGATCGGTGCGGGGATTGAAGGCCAGGAAGCGTCCCGCAAGGTCGTAGATTGCGCCAGCCTGCCCAGCCTCCGTCACGTCTTCGGGGAGCGGGAAGGGAAAGGTCGGATCCTCGGCCGCGATCATGCCAATGATGGCGCCGTATGAATCGAGGCCAGGGCCGACGCTCGATCCGAAGTCGTAACCGTTGAAGAAGAGCAACGTGTCGCTGGGCATCCGGTCGTCCAGCGTCGACTCGAAGTTAGCCGGCGTCGGCGGCAGGGCCGCTCCCTCCGCGGGGGCGCTAATCGTGTCGAACCGGAAGCCGGGATCCTCCGCCGTGAGGACGAATCCAAAATAGGCGTCTAGCCCTATCGACGCCTGATCCATCGGGAAGGCACGTCCCAGATCGGCCTCGGCGGCCGCAAGGGCAGGTTCGAGCGCTTCCCGAAAGGCTGGTCCATTGGTGAAGCCGTAGACCAGAAAGGCGCCCGGCAGTTCTTGACGGACGCGGTTGAACGGCACGGCATCAGCCAGGGCCGGCTCTCCACCGGCGTGGACGTCGATGAGGGGTTCGAGGTCGGCGCCCGTCGCGGAGACGATGAGCAGGTCATCGAGACGCGCAAAGGCTGTGCCGTCCTCGAATTCGTTCTGGGGTTCTGCTACGTGGATCGTGACGCCTCGGTACGTGGTCTCCGTCATCGTCGCGCCCGCCTCAGCCGCCGACAGCTCCCGCGCCTGATCCGCGGCGGCATCCGGATCGCTGGCGCGGATGATGACGACAAGTCCGGCTGGCGCCGGTGCGGCGTCCATCGACTCCGGCGTGGCCGCGCCAGCCGCCGACGCCGGCGCGGCCATCGGCACGACTGGTCGCGCGACGCCGGCGCCCATCTCCGACAAGACCGCTGCATCGGTGACCGCGATTGCAACCTCGCCGCCAAAGAAGCCACCCAGGTCATCTCCGGCGGGCGTAGCCATGTC
>JBOGUE010000741.1:0-3722 GCA_050695955.1 Thermomicrobiales bacterium
TTAGGCGTTAGGCGTTAGGCGTTAGGCGTTAGGGGCTTCCCTCTCTGCGATCGGGACCGTTTCTCCTAACGCCTATCCCCTAACGCCTAGTCTACGTCAGATCCTGCGCCGCCACGGTGAGCGCCTCTAGCGAAAGCTCCGTGCCGATCCGGCCGTCCGGATGGTCGAAGAGCCAGACGTGCATCATCTCTGCTTCGACCGCGAAGCTGCCCGCTGGGCAGGAGCCGTCGGCATTCGCGGGCACGCCGCCGGCGCTCGGGTCGAGGCACATGCCGGGGTGGTCGTGCCAGGGGGTGAGCGGACCGCCGGGGGCGACCGACTCGCCGGCCGGCGCCAGAAACATGACGCCGAGCAGAATCGTGCGCCCGTCCGGGAAGCGGTAATAGATCAACGACTCGGGGCGTTCGGGGTCGAGGATCGCGCTGTCGTTGTTGTAGATCGGGTTGACGAAGTGCGCCGGGCCGGCATCGCCGAAGGGATAGGGCGTCACTTGCACGAACCCGTCGGCTTCGGCGACGGCGATCGCCGCGAAGCGCGCCGCGCCCGCCTCGGTTTCCGTGAGGAGTTGGTCGGCCGCCGCCTGCTCCGCGTCGGTTGGAGTCGCCATCGGTCCCGAGTCGGCATGGTCGTGGCCGTCACCGTGGGAATCCTCAGCGTCATGTTCGTGGTCGTCCTCAAGCACGTGTTCGGACGTGAGCGTGGCGCTAGGAAGGTCCGCCGTCGTTTCGGCGTGCTCCTGATCGTGGGAATGGCTGCCCAGGTTGCTTTCGCTGGTCATGGCGACCGCGAAGCTGATGCCGGAGAGGGCGATGAGAACCGCCACCGGGACGATCATCGCCGCCCGGCGCCCGCGAGACATGCCCTCCGTGCCGGCCATCCGCCCGATCAGGAAGAGGCCGACGCCGAGCGTCACGAGCGCAATGCCCAGCCCGAACAGAACGTGGCCGGGGTTCGAGAGGGTGGAGATGCCTTCACGTTCGGCCAGCGTCGGATCGAGGCGATGCAAGATCGCGTCCCAGCCCAATCCGATCAGTAGCGTGACGTTGCCAAACAGCGTCACCCAGGGCGCGGCGGGGGCGGCGCGGGCAGAGATGGTCATGAAGAGTCGCTCCTTTCCGGTTCGCGGCGCGGCGTCGCATGCGCGCCATCGATTCCGTCTGGGAGCGACTCTAATGCGGCTCTGTAACAGGCCCGTAAATCGGTCAGCGCGTGGCCAAAAAGATGCGGACCTGTCTCGTTCTAGTCATCGGCGCCGATGTATTGGGGCGCGGTGGCCGGCGCGGCGCGGCGGACGAGGCCGAGCGCGGTGACGCCGACGCCGAGGAGCGCCGCGACGAGCGGAACGATCAGGGCGGCCTCAAAGCCGTCCATCAGCGCCTGGGGTGACCCGTCGAGTCCGGTGTTGGCGGTGTTGACGGCCGCGACGATGGCGAGGCCGAGCGCGCCGCCGAACTGGAACGACGTGTTCACCAGGCCGCCGGCGAGTCCTTGCTCCTCCGGCGCGATACCGTTGGTGGCGGCGATGCTGAGCGGGCCGTAGCCCAGGGCGAACGCCAAACCGGCGAAGATGAAGGTCGGGAGCATGGCGGTGGCGTAGACCGAGTCGAGGCCGATGGGCAGGAAGAGGGCGTAGGCCACGACGGCCGAACTCAACCCGGCGAGGATCACGCGGGTCACGCCGAATCGCATGAGCAGCTTCGGTATCAGGCTCGGGGCAAGCAGGGCAACCATCAGACCGCCGGGGAAGAGCGCCAGCCCGGTCTCAAGCGCCGACCAGTCGCGCAGTTGCTGCATGTAGAGGACGGCGATGAACTGGAAGCCGACCCACCCGGCGAAGAGGGACATCATGCCCAGGTTGGCTCGCACCAGGGATCCGGACCGGAGAATGCCGAGACGGACCAGCGGTGAGGCGGAGCGCTGCTCGATCGCCACGAACGCGGCGAGAATCAGACCGGTGAGGGCAAACGAGCCGATCGTGCGGACCGAGCCCCAGCCCGCGTCGGGCGCTTCGACGACCGTATAGACCAGGAGCAACATCGCGGCGGTGAGGCTGATCGCGCCGGCCGGATCGAAGGAGGAGGAGCGGGTCGGGCGGCCGGCATCGGGCACCAGCCGGACGGCTGCGATGAGGGTGACCAGCGCCAGGGGCACCGGCATGAAGAGTGTCCACCGCCAGCCGATCTCGGTGAGCAGGCCGCTGAAGACGAGGCCAAGTGAGAAACCGGTGGCCCCCGCCGCGGTGTAGATGGAGAGGGCCTTGTTGCGGGCCGCGCCCTCGGGGAAGCTGGTGGTGATGATCGAGAGTCCAGCGGGCGCGGTGAACGCGGCGCTGATCCCTTTGATGAAGCGGGTGGCGATGAGGAGGTTGCCGTCGTTCGCCAGCCCGCCGAGCCCGGAGGCGACGACGAACACGCCGAGCGAGATGAGGAACATCCGGCGCCGGCCGAGCAGGTCCGCGGCGCGTCCGCCCAGCAGCAAGAAGCCGCCGTAACCGAGCACATAGCCGCTGACGACCCATTGCAGCGAACTCGTCGACATACCGAGGTCGGCGCCGATCGAGGGCAGCGCCACGCCGATCATCGAGACGTCGAGGGCATCGAGGAAGAGCGCGCCGCACAGCACGAGGAGCGTGGCCCAGGCATGGCCGCTCAACTGCCCGGCGCTATTGAAGGACGGCGTTTGCCGCGTCGAAAGCATACTCATACGAGTTCATGTCCTTTCAGCATCCAAAATCGTTCCGCTAGTGCGGCATGCACATTCGTTGTGTCGTCGCCATACGGACCCCCGGCGCCGAAGGGCCGGGCTACCTATGCCAGACGAAGTCCCGCCGGGACTCCGGGACTCCGGGTCTGAGAACGGCGCGGGCAGCGGACACCCCTCGTCGTGGTCCGTCGCCATACCCTAGAGTCTGATGGTATCCTTTTGCAAGTAGGAACCAGAAAGTGCGGTACTTACCAAAAGGAAACTGATATGCAACAGCCTTGCGTGCTCAATCCGATCTGCGGCTCGCGCCAAGTCCTGGATCTGATCGCCGACAAGTGGACGGCGATCGTGGTTATTGCTCTGGCGCGGGGTACGCGCCGGTTCGGGCAGCTCCAGCGCGACGTCGGCGGGGTGTCGCAGAAGGTGCTGACGGCGACGTTGCGCGCGATGGAGCGGGACGGTCTCGTGGAGCGACGGGTCTTTCCGGTCGTGCCGCCGCGCGTCGAGTATTCGCTGACGCCGCTGGGTCAGACGCTGACCGGGCCGCTGGCGGCGCTTTGCGCGTGGGCTGAGGAACATATGGTTGATGTCGACGTGGCACGCGCTCGCTGGGAGCGCGGTCAGGCCTAAGGCCTGGCATGCATTGCTATTACCGCCGGTGGAAAGATCGCCAATCGAGGGTCAATGACGCTGTCAAACATCGTCGTTATGCAATTACCCGCTGCTATCCATGCTCCCTTCTCAATCGCGGGACGATCCCTCGCCGATATGACGCGGGGCGCCGGTGCGATGTGAGATGTGCGGGCAGGTTGTTGCTGTCAGCGACGACCAAACAGAGGTGGGCGCGGCTCAGGCTCAGGCTCAAGCCCAGCCGGTCCGTTGGCCTCGCCCGCGGCTAAAGACCGCGGGCTGACTCCACTAACCCGGCTGCAGCCGGCTGAACGAATGCGGCAACACGTCACAGCCGGTCTTCAGCCGGCTTATGGGAGTGCGGAGTCCAGCGCGGGGTCTTTGAGCCC
>JBOGUE010000742.1:0-5899 GCA_050695955.1 Thermomicrobiales bacterium
ATCAATGAGTTCGTCAACCCGTTCGTTGCAGTAGAACCCGCGATTGCCGCCGCCGTGGGGGTTCTCGCATTTGAACGCGAAGGTCCGGTCGATGGTGAAGCCCGCCCCCTGGGAGCGCAGCGCCGTATCGAAATCGAACTCGGTGGCCACCCTCGCTTCGTAGAGGTCGGGGGCCAGGACCTCGGGAACCAATTCCACGCCGACTTCCCGCCAGAACGCCTGAATCGCAGAGGGGGTGTCTTTCTGCCATGGATTGCTCGAGTTGGCGACCATGTTGGGCTGCAGCTTGCGGCCGTCTTTCTCCCGGATACCATCCCCGTCACTGTCGACCCAGCCAGCTTCATCCAGCAGCTGCCTGGCCTTGTCAGGATCGTACGGGTAGAGGTGCTCGATCCCGTCCGGATTGGCCGCCCACGAGTTGGGCGGCGTCAGGCCGATCGGTACCTCCGCGAAACCAAAGAACAGCGCATCGACCATCGATTCCCGGTCGATGGCGTACAGCAGTGCTTGGCGCACGCGCTGGTCCTGGAAGTAGGGGGACCGTTCCGGATCGAGCTGGTAGTAGTAGATCATGTAGGAGATGGGCGGCACCTCGACGATGTTGAATGCGTCGGAGTCGAACTGGGACGCCGCGGCGGTCGGGATGTTTGTCATGAAGTCCACGTCGCCCGATTGCAGCTGGACAACCTGCGCTGACGTGTCGGGGATCTCCTTGATGATCCAGTGATCGAGGTGTGGCGTGCCGCCCCAGTAGTCGTCGAAGCGCTCCAGGACCATCTGCTCCCTGGGAATGTACTCCTTGAACTTGAATGGCCCGGTGAAGACGACGGCCGACGGGTCGGCGCCTGTCGACGCCGGATGGTTGACGAGATCAGCTGGCGGCACATCTTCGAGCACGTGTTTCGCCATGATGGTAATGACGTACGTGAAGAGCGCGAAGTCGACCACCGGCGATTTGAGTGTTATCTCGACCGTCAACGGATCAAGGACCTCAGTCGTGTCGATAAATTGCGCCCACGCGTACGTATCGACGATCGTCGCCGCGATATTGTCGGGGTTCCCGTGCAGCTCCATCGAGAACTTGACATCCTCGGCGGTGAATGGCTCACCGTCGTGCCAGGTGACGCCCTCACGGAGGTGGAACGTCCACACCGTGTAATCCTCGGAAGCCTCCCACGATGTGGCAAGCAGTGGCGTGAGCTCAAAGGTATTGGGGTTGACTTCGGTAAGCGTCTCGGACACGCCCTCCCAGCCACCGGTCGCGAGGGACCAGTTCCGGAGGATGCTCCCCTGCGCCGAGATGATCGTGCCGCCTTCGTTTTCGGCGGGCTCGATGTCGTAGCCCAGGATCTGGGTGGGAGTGGCGCTGGATTCCTGCGCCACCGCGGGCTTGAGTGTCGGGTAGAGCCCCGCGGCGAGCCCCAGAGCCGCACCGTTCTTCAGGAGCCTTCGTCGCCCGAGGGGATGGTGTGCCAGTGAGCCAGTAGGTCGCAACTCGCCGCCGTGGTTTCGCGCGTCCATGGTTGCCCTCCTACGTGCCTCGCTGCGTGCCGGCATCGACTGGGACTCGAACGGTTCCACCAATCATCCCTGATGATATGGATCGGCCCAACCGTTTAGCATCGAGGCACGACTGTTTTGGATTAGCGCCAGCATAGCAGCCAAGGATGCCGTGTCAATAGCCTGCGCCACCACGGCCAGGAGGTCGTCGGCGGGTGAGGACGCTGGACGGTGGGGCATACCGAGCCTCGTTAGAACATGCGTTCCATTCTCGTCAGTATGCCACAGTCCCGCCACTCTGAACAGTTACCCCGGATTGGGGCAGGGCTTATGCGTGAGTGAGTGGTGGTTACGGCGAAGCTCCTTTGCGAAGATCAGTGTGTTCAACGCACCGGCCTTCCACAAAGGAGCCCCGCATGCAGTCTACGCCATCCCCGCTGTGTTTTTCGCCGCAGAGTCTGGCCGCCGCCTTCGCCGTGGTGCCCAATCCGCGCCGGGCCGCCAGCGTCACCTACCCGTTGGCCGCGATCCTCGCCCTGGCCGTGAGCGCCATCCTGGCCAACCATCACTCGGTGCTGGCGATCGCCGAGTGGGGCGCGCGGCAGTCGCGGGAGCTGGTGACCGCCCTGGGGTTTGCCGACGGGCGGACGCCCTGCCGGTCGACCCTCCATCGTCTGTTCGGCAGCTGGACGGCGACGCACTCTCGGCCGCGCTGACAACCTGCTTCGCGCCTGGCGCCGCCCCGGCGGCCGGGACGGCCGACCCCCAGGGCATCGCCATCGACGGCAAGGCGCTGCGCGGCCGGCTGTGCGGTGCGGCCGGGGTGAGGCCGAACTGACGGTGGCCCGGGCGCTGCTCGACCGGATCGACTGGCACGACCGCGTGCTGACCGGGGATGCGTTGTTCTGTCAACGGAGCCTGTGCGCGCAGGTCGGTGCCGCCGGCGGGGACTATCTGTTGCTGGTCAAGGAGAACCAACCCGCGCTGTCTGAGGCCATTCAGCTCCTGTTCGACCCGCCGCCCGCCCTGGCCCGGCTGCCCCTGGCCGACCGCCGTACCGCGCAGACCGTGGAGACAGGCCACGGCCGCATCCGCGAGCGCCGGGAACTGGTCGCCTCCACCGATCTGACCGCCTACCTGGATTGGCCCGGCATCGCCCAGGTCTTCCGCATCGAGCGCACCTGGCGTGAGCGCGGGCAATCCAAACGCGCCGTGCACTATGGCATCACCAGCCTGTCGCCCGCGACCGGACCACCGGCCCGCCTGCTGGCGCTCAAACGCGGTCACTGGGGCATCGAGAACCGGCTGCATCGCCGCAAGGATGTCCAGTTCGGCGAGGATGCCAGCCTGGTCCATCTCGGTCTGGGGCCCACCGTGCTGGCGCTGCTGCGGGATGCGGCGGTCAATCTGCTGCATCGCGCCGGTGTGCGCCGCGTCGCCCACCGACTGCGTGCGCACAGCCAGCACCCCGAACAGGCCGTCGCCCTCGTCGTCGACGCCCTCTCCACTGGCGCATAAGCCCTGCGTCGAGCGTAGGGCTTATGCGCCAGTGGAGACGGTGGTCAGGAGCGGGCTCGTTTGCGAGGATGGACGTATTCGACGCGTCCGCCACCCGCAAAGGAGCCCGCCATGCAGTGTACGCCGTCCGCCGACCCGGTGTCCGTCTCGCCGACCAGCCTGGCGGCGGCCTTCGCCGATGTGCCCGACCCGCGCCGCCGAGCCAGCGTTACCTACCCCTTGGCGGCGATCCTGGCGTTGGCCGTGGCCGCGATCCTGGCCAACCACCTCTCCGTCCTGGCGATCGCCGAGTGGGGGGCGCGCCAACCCCGCGACCTGCTGGCCGCGCTCGGGTTTCCCGCTGGGCGCACGCCGTGCCAGTCGACGCTGCAGCGCCTCTTCCGGCAACTCGATGGCCAGGCGCTCTCGGCGATGCTGGCCGCTTGCTTTGCCCCGATGGCGGACCCGCTCCCGGATGCGCCCGGCGTGCAGGGCGTCGCCATCGACGGCAAGGCCCAGCGCGGGCGACTGCGGTACGAGATCGACGGCTGCCCCGTGCATGCCCTGAGCGCCTTCTGCCACGACCGCGGGGTCGTGCTGGCGCACGACCCGATCGCCGGCGGGGCG
Organism: Thermomicrobiales bacterium; assembly: GCA_050695955.1. Lineage (GTDB taxonomy): Bacteria > Chloroflexota > Chloroflexia > Thermomicrobiales > UBA6265 > JBOGUF01. The sequence goes on from JBOGUE010000742.1 coordinate 3,625, forward strand.
GACAAAGCCGCGGCGGAGTTGACCGTCGCCCCAGCCTTGCTTGCCCGGCTGGACTGGCGCGGGCGTGCCCTCACCGGCGACGCGCTCTTCTGCCAGCGGAATCTCTGTCGGCAGGTGCGGCAGGCGGGCGGCGGTTACGTGCTGCTGGTCAAGGAAAACCAGCCGACGCTGTACCGCGACATCCAACTGCTCTTCGACCCGCCGCTGGCCGTCGCCGCCTTGCCCTTGCTGGATCGGCGGGGGATCCGGACGCGCGACCACGGGCATGGGCGGCACGACGAGGTGCGGCACCTGGTGGCGTCCACCGACCTGACCGCCTACCTCGATTGGCCGGGGCTGGCGCAGGTCTTTCGCCTGGAGCGGACGTGGCGTGAACGCGGCGCGACCAAGCAGGCCGTCCGCTACGGCATTACCAGCCTGTCCCCGGAGACCGGTTCTCCGGCGCGCTTGCTTGAGTCACGGCGCGGCCACTGGGCCATCGAGAATCGGCTCCATCGGCGGAAAGACGTCACCTTCGGCGAGGACGCCAGCCTCATCCACGCTGGGCAGGGACCGACCGTCATGGCACTCCTGCGCGATGCCGCGGTGAGCGTGCTCCATCGCGCCGGCATCTGGCAGGTCGCGGCGCGGCTCCGCCGGCACGGTCAGCGCCCCGCGGAGGCCGTGGCCCTCGTGGTCGGGCCACCCCCGACTCACGCATAAGCCCTAGGTCATCCGGGGAGAGGGCTTGACCGTAATGTGGGTGGCGGTCACCAGAGCGGTGGCCGCTCCCATGGGACCGACCAGACAGGGCGTCTGGCGGTGGTTACACCGTACAAGCGCGCGCTTGTCCTCAACGGCACTTGGAGGACAGCAGTGAACTCAGTGCATCTGCCGCGGAGTCGAGGACTCCTACCCGTTCTGCTCATTGGGATGGCGATCTTGGCCGTCGCGACGCTCGCCGTGAGCTCCAGTAGCTACGTCCGGGCACAGGACTACGACTACGGGCCGTCCACGGAGCACGCGGAGCATCCGGCGGCGACGAACCTGCAATCGGACGTAGAGTCGCACCCGGCGCACATCCACACCGACCCCTGCGCGACCATCGGCGGGATCGAGTTTCCGCTGCACAACGTCGGACCGGACTGGTTGACCGAGGGCACGCCGGTCGCGGGCGAAACGGTCGGTCTGCCCTCCGCATTTCCCGTCCAAGCCAGCGTGACGACAATCGACGCGACGTTGGATGACTTGCTCAACGGCCCGCGGGCGCTCAACGTTCACGAGAGCGACGCGAACATCCAGAACTATATCGCGTGCGGCGACCTGGGCGGCAAGCGCGTCGACGACACATTGGTCATCGGCCTGCAGGAACTGAACGACACTGGCTATTCCGGCGTCGCCGTGCTCCAAGGGAATGGCGACACGACGACGGTCTCGGTCTATGTCATCCGCGAGGCCGAGGACGGTGGAGCATAGGGATGATGGCGCCCACCGTCGCCCGCTCGTGACGTTTGGCGTGTCGCTCTTGTTCTTGCTGGCGTTCGCGAGTTTCACGATGGCAGTGGTCGTGGCTCGTGGCGGCGATCAAGCGGACGATACCGACGACGAAGAGCTCCCCCCGTCAGAAAACGCCGTTGCGATGCGGAATGACTCGTTCGTGGCGGCCTCGATCAAGGTGGCGGCCGGTACGACCGTGACCTGGGCCAACGCGGACCCGGCCGTCCATACCGTCACTTCAACCGACCGCACGTTCGTCTCGGAGAACCTCGATCCTGGTGACAGCTACAGCTTCACGTTCGAGACAGCAGGAACGTACGACTACGTTTGCATCTTTCACGCGGGCATGGCGGGGACGGTCGTGGTGACGTAGTGCCGATAGCCGATAGCCGTTAGCCGTTAGCCGTCAGGAATTGGTAGGAGGTGAATCGCAAGCCCCTTGGCGCTTCCGCGCCGAGGGGCATTTCTGTGCCGGTGGCGTGTACTACCGCAAACGGTGAGCGGAGATTTCCGCGCCGCGCTGTCGTGTATGCGGGCAACCAAGCCCGGACTTCGCCGCGAGCGAGGCGCACACCTACTGCCAGGTGATGTTCGAGACGCCGGATCGGATTCTGATCGAGGTGATGTACACGGGACCGAAAGCGGCGTAGCCGCGCGCAATGGCGGGCCGGCGATCGCCGGCCCGCCATAGTTTCTCGCCGTGCTTGTCGATGAGGCGGCCGCGGCTAGGGGCGATTATCGGCCGGACCGTCCACGCTCGTCGCCCGCCCAGGGCGGCGGACCGGGCGCCCAATCGGGC
>JBOGUE010000743.1:0-5724 GCA_050695955.1 Thermomicrobiales bacterium
CCACAATTCTGCGCGGCGGGGCCTACAAGCCGCGCACCTCGCCGTACGAGTTCCGCGGGCTCGGCAAGCGCGGCCTCGAGATCCTGGCGATGGCCCGCGAGGAAACGGGCCTGGCGATCATCACGGAGGTGATGACCCCAGCCGACATCGAGGTCGTCCGCGAGTACACCGACATCTTCCAGATCGGCGCCCGCAACTCGCAGAATTATTTGCTGCTGGAAGAGGTCGGCAAGGCGGGCAAGCCGGTGATGCTGAAGCGCGGCATGAGCATGAAGATCGAGGAGTGGTTGCTGGCGGCAGAGTACGTCCTCTCGCAAGGGAACCCGGACGTCATTTTCTGCGAGCGCGGCATCCGCACCTTCGAGACCGAAACGCGCAACACCCTCGATGTGGCGGCGGTGCCAGTGCTACGCCGGATGTCGCACCTACCGGTCTTCATCGACCCCAGCCACGCCGCCGGTAAACGCCCGTACGTCGCCGACCTCGCTTTGTCAGGTATCGCGGCGGGGTGTGACGGCCTGATGATCGAAGTACATCCGAACCCGGACCATGCCCTTTCCGACGGCATGCAGTCGTTGAACTTCAAGGAGTTCGCGGAGCTGATGCCACGCATGTCTCTGGTTGCGCAAGCGGTCGGGCGGTCGCTGCCGGTGGCTGGGGATTTAGCGGCGATTTAGGCCAGGAAGGGTGAGCACCCCTCCCATCGTCCCGCGCCCCCACCCCGTCATCCTGAGCTTGCCGAAGGATTTGCCTCTCATGAGCGACGTCCCTAACCAGAGGCAGATGCCTCGACAGACTCCGAAGCTCGGCATGACAAGGGAGAGGGCGCGGCACAGCGGAACATTCTTAACGCCTAACGCCTAACGCCTAACGGCTATGTGTCGTCCATCCGTTCGATGCGGGAAGCGGCGTAGTCGCCGCCGTAGTACGCGGCGAGGGTGAAGAGACCACCGAGGCCGAGACCGATGCCCCCGATCAGGGCCGCCCCGGCGACGCCGCGGATCGCCTCGTTGTCGGCCGATCCCACCGCATAGAGCACGCAACTGAGAAGGAAGGTGAGAAGGCCGAGGAGGGTCAGCAAGAGCGCCCGCCGCCGCGCGGGCACCGGAGCGAAGCCGAAGAGCAGCGTACCGACCCGCGCTTCCGATACCGCGCCGCCGACTGCCAAGAGCCACGCGGCCACATCGAAGAGATATGTCCCGTTCGGCCCACCACGCGCACGCCACGCGGCGGCGGCGCCGGCCAGCGCCGCCGCGAATGCGACGTTGAGGTGGCCGTATCGGCGCAATCGACGAGGGTTAGCGAAGAGGCGAGGCACGCGAGCCTAATAGTCGGTCGTGCGCGACTCGGGGCGTGCCGCTCCTGGCCCGCCTTCGGCATCGCGGCGCTGACCGGTCACCAGGTCCAGCTCGTGCTGCACCTGCTCCAGGTGGAGGCGGACCCGCTGCTCGTGGACCTGCCACAGATCGCGCCGCAGCGCTTGGTCGGTCTGGCGCAGCTCGTCGAGTTGCAGGGCGACGGCGCTGATCTGAAACCCGAGATCGCGATACGTGTCTGCCACCGACTCGATACGCTCAGCCAACCGCTCGTAGCGCTGCTCTTGGGCCTGGCGCAACTCGGCAACGTGCGCGTCGAAGGTCTGCCGCAAGTCCTCGTAGCGTTCGATCGTCGCCTCGTGCCGCTCGACGACCTGGGCTTGAAGGCGAGACAGGTCCCCTTGTACCTTGCCGTCAACTTCCCGCAGCTCGGCCAGCGCCGGATCGACGTGGAGGACCGACCGCTTCGTCTCGTCGATCTGGTCAAAGGCATGGGTCAGGTCGGAACGCAGCTCGTCGATCCGCGTACCGACGTCCTCGCCCGCTTGCATGACCTCCGTCATCCGCCGCCGCGCCTCCTGATCGACGATCTTGACGCTGTCGTCGGTACGCAGGATGTCCCGTCGAATCTGATCGGTCTCCTCCCGCATGCCGTCGATCGAGTCGCGGAGGTGATGCACCATCACCGCGTTGCGGTCGCCGACCGACCCGACGTGCTCGATCATCGCGCGCAGGTCCTCGAACCGCTTCTGGTATTGGCCGGTGTCGTCCGTTTTGCGCCGGGAGAGATCGACGAGCTCGGTGACGTGTGCCTGCAGCGACCGGATCGGCCGTGTCGCGTCGTCCAACCGCGTCTCCAAATCGGAGAGCTGCTGCCGCGTACGGTTCTCGTCGAGGGCGCGCGCCTGCAACGACTGCTGCGAGTCCTGCCGGATCTGTTCGAGCACCAGCCGGTTCTGCGCCGACGAGCCCTCGGAGTGCTTCAGTTCTTCCTCGACGCGCGTCTGCCGGCCCACCAGCTCCCGCAAGAACTGCCGCAGCTCATCGACCTGACTCTGGAGGGCGCCGAGGCGCGCATCGTGTCGATTGCGCTCGTCGTCCTGCCGGTATGCGGCAAAGTCGACCGGACCTGCACCTGCTCCTGCACCCGGCTGTCGATTGCTCATGGACGTGGACCCTTCTCCTGTTCGTGCGGCGCGCGTTCGGGGTGGGCGTTGCGCTCATCATACTCGGCCGGCCCATCGCCATCGAGGACACGAAGTACCGCCGCCACGCAGCGCCCGAGCGCCGGTGGGTCGTAGCCACCCTCCAAGACCGCCACGACCCGACCCTCCGCGTATTCGTCCGCTACGCCCACGACACGCTCGGCCAATGAGGCGAAGCCCGCCTCGGTCAATCGCATCCCGCCGACCGGATCGGCCTGGTGGGCGTCGAACCCGGCCGACACCAACACCAGTTCGGGCCGGTATTCATGGATTCTCGGCAGGAAGATCTCATCGAATACCCCCGCAAAGACGACGTCGGTCTGCCCGGCTGCCAGCGGCACATTGATCGTGCACCCGCGCCCCGCACCGGCGCCGCTCTCCTGCGCCGAACCGGTGCCGGGGTAGAAGGGCGATTGATGCACCGAGCAAAACAGCACGTGGTTGCTGTCGTAGAAGATGTCCTGCGTGCCGTTCCCGTGATGCACGTCCCAATCGACGATCACCACCCGCGCAACACCGCGGGCCAGGGCATGAGCCGCGGCGACCGCCACGGTGTTGATCAGGCAGAAACCCATCCCTTGGGCGCGCGTCGCGTGGTGCCCCGGCGGCCGGCCGAGCACGAACGAGCGCCGGGCAGTCCCGTCCAGCGCGGCGTTTACCGCGGCGACCGCGGCCCCGGCAGCCAGGCACGCGACCTCGTACGAATCCGGCCCGATCATCGTGTCGGGATCGAGCCACGCCCCGCCCCGCTCGGTGACCCGTTCCAGCAGATCGAGGTACCGGGGATCATGCACCCGCTCAGTCGCCGTCCTCTCCGCCGCTTCGAATGCAACGTGAGGCCGTCCTGCGATGAGCCCCTGCCGCTCCAGCTCGGCGCCGATCGCCAGGAGACGGCGCGGGTTCTCCGGGTGGCCTCCGGTTTCGTGGCCGAGGAAGGCCGGAGACCGCAGAAGCGCAGACGTTGGTTTGTCAGATTGGGCCATACTAGGCACCGTTCGGTCCAGCCCGCGGTGGTTCCAATCGGCGAATGCTCCCGATACGATTGAAGTGGTGGTCGTATGAATAGACAGCGGTCGCGCCCGTCATCTCCATACTTGCCACGACCATACCGTCGCCGAAATCGAGCGCGGGATGTATCTCGTAGAGTTCAAGGGCGCGTAGGATCGTGCGCCGATCCGCGACATGGAATCCCGGCAAGAGCAGGAGTTGACGTAGCATCGCCACGATGCGCTTGCGAGACAGACCGTACAGCTTGCGCGATGACAGCACATACACCGCGTCCGCAATGACCGTCACCGGCGCTTGCAGCGTGATTTCGCCGGCGCGCACTCGCCGAAACAGTTCAAACGCCGCGACCTGCTTCGCCGGCTCATCCCCGGTAACCAGTCGCACGATGACGTCGGTATCGACGACGGGGGCGCTCATTCGTCAGACGAAACCATAGAGGCTACATGGTCCTCTCGGGCGATCTCCATCACTTCGTCCCACGAAAGTGGGTGCTTGAGTGATCCCGCGGCGCCTCGAATGGATTCAAGGGTGGGATACAGCACGGTCTCAACGCGCACCGTGCCGTCATCGTCAATGACAAACGCGAGCTTGTCGTGAGCAGTAACGCCAAGATGCCGTCGCACCTCCGATGGTAATGTCACTTGTCCCTTGCTTGTCAGTGTGGAGTGCATTGTTCGCATCACGCATCTCCGTAAGGACGCACGTGTATACCAGGCGATAGCATCATACCCTTACCATGTATGCGTCTCAAGGGCGAAACCGATTGCTTATTGCGAGTGCGCTCAATAGACCGTCAATTCAAGAGTCATTTGGAAACGTGCCCCGATCTTCCCAGCCAGGGGGTCGGGTGGGCGGGCGGTTCGCACGGGGGATGAAGCTGGTCGGGCCGTAAACGGTGTAGATCAGGGCGCCGAAGAAGGGAAGCGTCAGGATGACCAGCGCCCAGGTGACCTTGTTGTCGCCGCGCACAGTCGGGCGGCGCACCAGGTCACGCAACGCGTAGGCCATCAGGCCGTACTGCGCCAGGCCGAGGAGCACAATCAGGGTGGCGAGCAACCAGGTTTGCCAGGACATCACGGCAGGGCCCCTTCGCCCGCATTGTAGTCGCCACCCCGTAAATCGGCTGTATCCGGGCCGACAGACCATCCGCGACCGGCCAGCCAGCGGGGAGCATGAAACCTGGAACTTGGAACCTGGGATACTTGCCGTCCGATACGAGCAGCAGGCAACACGCGCACGGAGACGGAGACGGCGAATGACGATCGACTCGGACGTGACGCTGCCCGATTGGGAGAATCCCGCGATCCTCTCCCGCCATCGTGAGCCACCCCGCGCCACGCTCATCCCGTATCCAACCGAATCGGCGGCGCTCGCCGGCGACCGCATCCAGTCGCCGCTGGTGAAGCTCCTCAACGGGCACTGGCAATTCCGATACCTCCCGAACCCCGCCGTGCCGGCCGGTTTTGAGCGGCTCGAAGCGGACGAGGTGCGCTGGGGCACGATCCCGGTCCCGAGTTGCTGGCAATTGCACGGGCACGGTATCCCTGTCTACACCAACGTGCTGTACCCCTTTCCGGTCGACCCACCGCGGGTGCCGAACGAGAACCCGGTCGGACTCTACCGGCGCGAGTTCACCCTGCCCGAGACGTGGGGCGCAAAGCAGGTCTTCCTCGTCTTCGAAGGAGTGAACTCGGCCTGCTATGTGTGGGTCAACGGCCAACAGGTCGGCTACAGCCAGGGCAGCCACATGCCTGCCGAGTTCAACGTCACGCCATACCTGCAACCGGGCAAAAACGTGCTGGCGGTCCAGGTCTTCCAGTGGTGCGACGGCAGCTACCTCGAAGACCAGGATTTTTGGCGCCTCAGTGGCATCTTCCGCGACGTCTATCTCTATGCAACGCCCGCGGTCCGCATCCGCGATATCCGCACCGCCACCCATCTCGACGACCAGTACACCGACGCCGATCTGGAGGTGCAGATCTCACCGCGGCGCAACGGCGACCGGCCGGTTGCGACATTGAGCGTCGACGCTCGCCTCTACGACGACCACGGCCACATCGTTGCCGACGGGCAGGTCGCGGCTGGTGTCGAGATGGACGGCGACCCGGAACAAACGGTCGCGACGTCGATCCACGTCGCCTCGCCCAACCTTTGGACCGCCGAAACGCCGCACCTCTACACGCTCCTTGTGAGCC
>JBOGUE010000744.1:0-14725 GCA_050695955.1 Thermomicrobiales bacterium
CATTACCGACGTCCCAGCTGGTGCACTCCTCGGCAGGCTCGGACTCCGCCGAGCCATGCTGATCGGCACGTGCATGGTCGCGGTCGGCACACTCGGCCTGGCCTTCGTCGAACACTTTCCATTTGTGATTGGGCTCAGAATCGCCGCCGGTGTGGGAACCGCGCTGTGGGGGCTATCTCGCCATGCGTTCATCACCACGGCGGTGCCGATTGAATCACGAGGACGAGCAATTTCGGTATTTGGCGGAATCAATCGCATTGGCATTTTCGGTGGACCAGTCGCCGGTGGGCTGATTGCGACCGCGTTTGGTTTGCGAGCGTCGTTTGTCGCATCGGGCGTGATGGCGACTTTGGCGCTGGCGATGGCGGTGTGGCTGGTCCGGCCAGGAAACTTGTCTGTTGGCGGCGGCAGGCAGCGATGGCGTTTGGTTGGGCAGGTTTTTCGCACGAACGGACGGGATCTCGCCGCGGCCGGCGTCGCCCAAACACTCGGGCAGATGATCCGAGCCGGTCGGCATTTCATTATTCCAATCTATGGCGTCGAACAACTTGACCTTGATGTAGCGCAAATCGGCCTCATCATGACGTCGGCCGCGGTGCTTGACATGTCGATGTTCATTCCGGCGGGATTCTTGATGGACCGGTACGGACGAAAGGTCGCGGCCGTCCCTAGCTTCGCCGTGATGGCGATCGGTGTCGCGCTGATTCCGATGGCATCGTCGTACGGCGGCTTAATGCTTGCCGCCGCGGTAATCGGTTTTGGTAACGGTCTCGGGTCGGGGACGATGATGACGCTCGGCGCGGATCTGGCGCCGCCAGGCGCAACCGGAGAATTTTTGGGTCTTTGGCGACTTATCGGCGACGGAGGCGCCTTTCTCGGACCGGTTGCCGTCGGCGTCATCGCCGGCAGCATGGGCCTCTCCGGCAGCGCGATCGTGCTTTCGAGCGTCGGCTTTCTCGCCGCGGGAACCATTGCCTCGCTCGTACGCGAAACTCGACAAGTCGTGACCGAACCAGTTCCGCAGCGTTGATAGGAGGAGAACGATGCCATTGCTCTTTGCCGCGATTGCGCCACATGGATTTCCGATTATCCCCGAGTTGAGCGACGACGCGAACGGTGCACTGGAAACCCGCCAGGCGATGCAGGAGCTTGGTCGCCGAGCAGGAAGTCACCAATTGGACGCGATTGTCATTGCTGGTCCACACGGAGTTCGCGTCGAAGGTGCGATCTGCCTGGCGGATGTGTCACGGGCGGCTGGGACGCTCCGTTGGGGAGGTCGCCAAGTCGAACTGAACGTGCCGGTCGACGGCGAACTGACCGATTCGATCGCTGAGGAAGCACGGAACGCGGGTATTCCCGTAGCACTCGCTGGTTACGCCGGCAATCGACGGTTTCAAAGCATCATGCCTATGGATTGGGGAGTGCTGACGCCATTGTGGTTTCTCGGTCATGATCGCAATATGGTTGGCCACGGTGACGTACTTTCGCCGAAACCGAGCGAGGATGTCGGTCCGCCCGCCGTCATCATCACGCCGTCGCGCTCGCTCGACCGCCAAACTATGGTCAACTTTGGCCACGCGGTGGGTCGTGCAATGGCTCGTGACGAGCGGAACGTCGCCTTCATTGCGTCGTGCGACTGGGGACACACGCACAAGGAGGACGGCCCGTACGGTTTCCACGAAGATGCGGCGCGGGTCGATAGTAAAGTGGTCGAAGCGGTGCGCTCCGGCGACCTTGTTTCCCTCATGGCGCTGACGGACGTCGAGGTGCAGAATGCCGCTATTGACGGACTCTGGCAAACACTCATGCTGGCGGGCGTGCTAGCCGAGACGCCGCTCGTGTGCGAGGTGCTCTGCTATGAAGCGCCGTCGTACTACGGGATGTTGGTGGCGACCTACGAATGACGCTAGGCGGGAAGGGTGGGATGGAGGAGACCGTGTACGCGCGGGCACTCTCGGTGAAAGAGATGCTGCCCGACGAACGACCGCGAGAGCGCTTGCTGCATCGCGGTCCGTCGTCTTTGACCAACGGCGATCTCCTTGCGATCTTGCTCAATACCGGTTCGCAAGGTGAGCCCGTCACGATTTTGTCCCAGCGTCTGCTCCACGAACATGGCGGATTGCTCGGCTTGATGAAGTTGGACGTGTGGGAACTTGCCAGAGTTCGCGGTGTCGGCCAGGCAAAGGCCGCCAAGGTCAAAGCGGCATTGGAGATTGCGAGCCGTGTCGTGGCGCTTGGTCCCGACCAGCGGCACCGGATCCACTCGCCAGACGACGTCGCCAACTTGGTCTCGGTGGAGATGGCGGCGCTCGATCAGGAACAACTTCGGGTCGTCCTGCTCGATACCAAGCATCAAGTGTTGGCGATCAAGACGATCTACCAGGGAAGCGTCAACCAGGCGCAGGTACGCGTCTCTGAGGTCTTTCGCGACGCGATCCGACAAAACGCGGTGGCGATCATCGTGATTCACAATCATCCGTCCGGCGACCCGACTCCATCGTCGGCTGACGTCACGCTGACTATGGAGCTGACCAAAGCCGGCCAGGTCCTCGACATCGAGGTGCTCGATCACCTCATCATCGGACATGGCCGGCACGCATCGATGCGGCGATTAGGGCTAGGATTCTCGTCTGTTAGGAGTTGAGGTCAGCGTCATTGACCAAAGGACTGAACATGGCGAAACGAGGGTTTGGGATCGCGGGCGCGCTCGATCACGAGATCATTAAACAGGTTGCGCGCGCGGTAGAAGCGAGCGGCTACGCGTCGTTTTGGGTGAACGACACGCCAAACGGAGACGGACTGGCCGCCCTCAAGGTTGCGGCAGAGGTGACCAGCACGATCACGCTGGCTGTCGGGGTGATACCGGTCGATCGACGACTGCCAGATGAGATCACCAATCGAGTGCGCGCCCTTGACTTGCCACTCAATCGGCTCATCATTGGCATTGGCTCCGGCAGCACGCGTAAAGGCGGCTTAGCACTCGTCCGAGCTGCCGCCGTGCGTCTGACGCGTGATCTTGGCGTACCCGTGGTTGTGGGCGCCCTCGGACCCAGGATGTGTCGACTCTCGGCGGAGCACGCTGACGGTGCGCTCCTCAATTGGCTGACACCGGGAAAAGCTGGCGAGGCCGGAGCACTTATCCGTGCGGCCGCAACCGCAAGCGGTCGGCTCGAACCGTTTGTCGCCGGCTACGTGCGCACGGCACTGGGAGAATCCTCTCGTAGCAGATTGCAAGAAGAGGCGGCGCGCTACGAACGCATACCGCAATATGCACGGCACTTTGCGGCGATGGGCGTCTCGGCCGTCGACACAAGCATCATTTGCAAGGTTCGGGACGAGATCCAGACGGAATTGGGCCAGTTTGATGCGGTGCTGGACGAGACGGTTGTTCGCGCCATCACCCCTCTCGAGACCGCGGAACATTACGTGGCGTTGGTACACGCCGCCTCGCCGTGAACTGGGATCACCTGCTTCAATGTGTCGCACCCGGCTTGTCGCGATCAGTCGCTTTGAATAGTCACTTCCGTGGTGACGAGTTCGTCCGCTGGTTTCCTTTGTGTGGGATCTTCAGCACCGGCAATGCCTGGCACGCGATGCTTCTCCCAGCGCGGTCAACAGGTTCATCCTTTGGCATCCGACGCTATGGTACAATCGCCGGCCGCAAGCGTTTGAGGCGGGTCGCGCGCGCCAGCCGTGTCCAGCCAATCGTTCCCCGATCCTCGATCGGAGTGGAACCTCGTGCCTAAACAAATCGGCATTGATCTCGGGACGGCCAACGTCCTCGTTTTTTTGCGCGGTCGCGGCATCGTCATCAACGAACCATCCGTCGTCGCCATTTCCGCAAAGGACGGCAAAGTCAAAGCGGTCGGCCTCGAAGCGCGCAATATGCTCGGTCGAGAGCCGCGCGAAACGATTGAGGTCGTTCGCCCGATGCGAGACGGCGTCATCGCTGACTACGTCGTTACCCAAGAAATGTTGCGCTACTTTATCAACAAGAGTTGCGGTCGCTTTTCGCTGATTCGGCCCGAGGTGATGATTTGTGTCCCGGCGGGCGTCACCGGCGTCGAACGGCGCGCTGTGCGCGACGCGGCGCTGAATGCCGGCGCCAGACGAGCCTACCTGATCAGTGAGCCGCTGGCGGCTGCAATCGGCGCACGCGTCCCGGTTGCGGACCCTTCGGGCAATATGATCATCGATATCGGCGGCGGCACGACCGAAGTAGCCGTCATATCGTTGAACGGCATCGTTGTGGCGCGATCGTTGCGCGTCGGCGGCAACCGGTTCGACGAATCAATCAGCAACTACATCAAACGCAAGTACAACCTGCGGGTCGGTGAGCGAACGGCCGAGGAAGTCAAGATCGCCATCGGCAGCGCGATGCCGCTCGACGATAATGTCTCTATGGAGGTTCGCGGCCGGGACGAAGTAGCTGGATTGCCCCGCACTATCCAGATCCACGCCGGTGAGGTGACCGACGCCATTACGGAGCCCCTAGAAGCGATCATCGGCGCGGTGCGGGCGGTGCTCGAAGAGACGCCGCCTGAGCTTTCTTCGGACATCATCGACAAGGGTATGATCCTCACAGGTGGCGGCGCAATGCTTCGCCACCTGCCCGACCTGCTCATGGAAGTTACTGGAGTTCCGTGTTACGTGGCTGACGATCCGCTCACCTGTGTGGCCGTCGGCACCGGGCTTGCGCTCGAGCATATGGATATTCTCCGCGATAGTCTTGAGGAACCGTAATCGTTCTACGTGCCGGGCGTAGGCGAATCGCCAACGAAGAACCACCGTGACTTCGGGATCAGCGGTCTCAGTCAGTCGCGAACAGCCATAAATCCCTTGCCTCAATCCAACGAAGTTCCCCTGGATGCTAGGATTGAAATCGTTGCAGTCGGCGGCGATTGTCGTCGCCGCCTGACGGCAAACGATATAGGTGGGGACTTTTGGATGACGTTTCAACGATTTAGTGGAGTGCTTGCCCATCCGACGTCACTTCCCGGTCCACACGGCATCGGTGACATCGGAGAGGCTGCGTTTCGATTCATTGACTGGCTTGCGGTGGCGGGTCAGCGATTGTGGCAGGTGATGCCGCTCGGACCAACCGGGTATGGTGACTCGCCATATGCGTCCCCTTCTGCCTTCGCGGGTAACCCATTGCTCGTGTCGCTGCCATGGCTCGCTGGTGACGGACTGTTGAGCGAAGCTGACCTCGCCGACCATCCACCGTTCCCTGATTTCGAAGTACAGTACGGGCCGGTCATCGCGTTCAAGTATCGATTGCTCCATCGTGCGTTTGACGGTTTCCGCCGAGGCGCCGGATCGCAGTACCGTCCCGCATTTGAACGGTTTTGCCAGGAGGAAGCTGGGTGGATAGACGACTACTCGTTGTTCATGGCGCTGAAGGAACACCACGGGTGGCAATCATGGTCTACCTGGCCGGATGCAATACGGCTGCGTACGCCGCGTGCGCTTGAGTCTTGGAGCGAAAGCCTGCGAGATGCCATTCGATTTCACAAGTTTGTCCAGTTTCAATTTCGCCGCCAATGGGCGGACTTAAAGCGATATGCCAACGATCGTGACATTCGCATTGTCGGCGATGTCCCGATCTTCGTCGCGGACGACAGCGCCGACATTTGGTCCCACCGCGATCTCTTTCGACTGGACGCAGACGGCCGCCCGACCGTCGTCTCCGGTGTACCACCAGATCTCTTCACCTCCGAAGGACAGCGATGGGGCAATCCGGTCTTCGATTGGGCGCAGAACCGACGCACGGGATATGCCTGGTGGATTGATCGATTGCGCGCGGCGCTTTCGCTCTACGACATCGTTCGAATTGACCACTTTCGTGGATTTGCCGCGTCCTGGAGTGTTCCAGCTAATGCGCCAACAGCTGCCCACGGCCGATGGGAATCAGGACCGGGTCGTGAAATTTTCGACCGTGTCTCGGAAATCCTTGGAGAGGTGCCTGTGATCGTGGAGGACCTCGGGTTGATCACGAACGACGTCACGCAACTGCGGGTCGATCTCGGATTGCCTGGTATGAAGGTTCTCCAGTTTGCGTTCGACGAAGATCCAGACAACGCCTACTTGCCACACAACTACGAACACAATTGTGTCGTGTACACCGGAACCCACGACAACCAAACGACGCTCGGTTGGTATCAATCACTTTCCGACGGGCGGCGTCAACAGGTCCAACAATATCTCGGTCACGACGGCAGCGATATTGCGTGGGATTTCCTCCGGTTGGCACTGTCGTCGGTCGCCCACACGGCTGTCGTACCCTTGCAGGACGTCATGCGCCTTGGTGATGAAGCTCGGATGAACACGCCTGGGCGCGCGATGGGCAACTGGTCCTGGCGATTCTTGCCGCACCAGCTCCACCACGGACTTGCGGCCGGTTTGGGTGAGCTGACAGAAGTATACGGCCGCCATCGACGGGTTCCGACTATCCCAGAATCCGATCCCTACGACTACACGGCCGAACAGACAGCCCATCCGCTTGCGGGCTGAACAACAGGCAAACGAGCAGCCATCGGCACGGGGCCAGAGCGACCAGGTCCGTTGCATCGTGGAGCCCTCGTAGTGGAGGAACACATGGTAAAAGCCGGCGCGTTCACATTCGTCCTACACAGCCATTTACCATTTGCGCGCCAAGCCGGCATGTGGCCGCACGGAGAGGAGTGGATACATGAGGCGATTGCGGAGACATACGTGCCGCTCCTCGACGCGATGTATGACTTGCAGGCGGAAGATGTTCCCTTCCGCCTGACCATTGGCATTACACCGATCCTTGCCGAACAACTTGCCGACCCGTTGATCGTCGATCATTTCGTCCACTATGCCGCGGAGCGCGCGGCGTGGGCTGGGAAAGACGTGGCCCGTTTCGAGGAAACGAATGACCCGACGATGCGCGACCTCGCGCGGTATTACCATCATTGGTACGCTCGCACACTGACGAGTTTCCGGGATAGGTACCAGCAAGATCTCCTCGGCGCATTCAAGCGATTACAAGATGCTGGACTTATCGAAATTGCCACCTCGGCGGCCACCCACGGGTATTTGCCGTTGTTATCTCGGGATTCCTCGATCTACGGCCAGCTTCGCACGGGCGTCGACGCTTACCGACGCCACTTCGGTCGACAACCGAAGGCGATCTGGCTACCTGAATGCGCATATCGATCGGCAATCCTCGAAGATGACGGCGGGACGTCACTCCGGCGCCCAGGACTTGAGTCATTCTTGGCGTCTGTCGGCATCCGGGTCTTTTTCAGCGAGACGCATACCGTCGAGGGCGGACAGCCGGTCGGCAGGGCCGCGGGTGAGGCCATCGGTCCATACGGTTCGGTCCCGCGACGGTACGCCGTTTCTCTCTCGCCTGAGGAGCAACAGGATCCCGGCACAACCTTTCAACCGTACTGGGTCGGCGATGCAGCAGGCCAAGTAGCGGTGCTCGGTCGAAACAACAGGACCGGTCAACAGGTGTGGTCAGGCACGTTCGGTTACCCCGGTGATTCGGTCTATCGCGAGTTCCATCGCAAGGATGGCGTTTCAGGTATGCAGTACTGGCGTGTCGGCGGTGCGAACGTCGATCTCGGAGATAAGCCCCCGTATGACCCTGTTCAGGCCGCAGACCGCGTCAAAGAGCACGCCGACCATTTCGTTGGTCTGGTTGGCGAGATGTTGAGGGAGTACCGATCCGAAAGCGGTCGTTTCGGTGTAATCTCAGCGGCGTACGATACCGAGCTCTTCGGACACTGGTGGTTCGAGGGTGTGGATTGGTTGAAGCATGTCCTCAGGGGCCTCGCGGCGCACGATGACGTCGAGATGACAACGGCCTGCAGGATCATTGAGGAGCACGAGCCGGAGCGCGTCATGGCGCTGCCGGAATCGAGCTGGGGTGCGGGAGGAGGCCACTTCACATGGCGCAACGTCGACACGCGGTGGATGTGGCCCCAGATCCATACAACTGAAACGCGAATGGAGCGGTTGGTGGCGCGTTTTCCCGTGGCGAGCGGCGAGCGGCTCATAGCACTCAATCAAGCCGCGCGCGAGTTGCTCCTGCTTGAAAGTAGCGACTGGCCGTTCTTGGTGACCACCGGTCAGGCGAAGGAGTACGCGTCACAGCGCTTTTCAGAGCATGTCGAACGATTCAACCAACTCGCCGATCTTATTGAGCGAGCGGGTGATATGAGCGACGACGAGCGCGACTTTGTCGGCGCGCTCGCTGAGCGTGATAATCCGTTTCCAGCCATCGACTATCGTGTGTTTGCCGAACGGCAAGGCAGCGCGGCGGTGGATGGGTCCTTGGAGTAACAATCGAGTCGAGCTCAGCAAGGCGTGGTCGTCTGAAGGCCGACGACGCTTGCTGGTTCATGGGGAGGTGGACTGTGTCGCCCATTGAAATGGACTTTGCCGATGAGGACTATCGAACGATTGCCGAGTTTCGAGCAGGATTGCGGCGGTTCATGCGCTTCAGCGAAGAAGCGGCACTGGCCGTCGGACTTACGCCGCAGCAACATCAACTGCTGTTGGCGGTCCGTGGCTTTCCGGCAGCAGGTACGCCAACCATTGGTGATCTCGCGAATGCGCTGCAAATCCGTCACCACTCCGCGGTCGGATTGGTGAATCGGCTCGAAGATAACGGCTTCGTGCGCCGAGAAGGATCGACGATCGAACGGCGCAAGGTGCATGTTCATCTGACCGATGAAGGCGCCAAGGTGTTGCGGTCGCTCATCGACGCACATCGCCGCGAATATCGATTGTTGGTCGAATCGGTCCAGCCGCTCTTGGACAGCGTCGCGGGAAGGCAGTCCGGTTGAATGGCGCCGTGGTCGATCCGCCCAAGGCGAAATGCAAAGCATGATATCCAAACGCGGTCGGCTGTTGGTTGAGGCGTTCCGACTCGTCCGAAACACGCTCCCGATGCCCCAGCTCCGACGGGAACGGCCCAACCAACGATCCGCCGACCACGCGATTAATCATATCGTTTATCGATACAAATGCAAGGGACTCAGCTCGGCGAACTAGGTCTCGCGGGCCAATCGCTGGAGCTCGAACAGTTTGGTGATTGCCTCCAAAGGAGAGAAAGCTTCGATTTCCAGCCGCTTGAGTTCGTCGACGGCTGGATTGACTTGGCCGAAGAATGTGAGCTGGAAAGCTGGTTGTCCCGCGGAGGAATCCGGGTCAGTTCGCATGGCGGCGCGTCGCCCTGATCGCGCGTCATTCGGGCCACTTGTGTGCTCGAGTTCATCCAAAATCTCCTGCGCTCGGCGCACCACGCCCTTTGGCATGCCGGCGAGTTGGGCCACGTGCAATCCATAGGAGCGATCTGATCCTCCTGGGACCACGTGACGAAGAAAGACGATCCGCTCGCCATCATCGAGTACATCCATCTTTGACGTTCGTACGCGAGGCAGCACACGCTCCAGTTCGGTCAATTCGTGGAAGTGCGTGGCAAAAAGCGTACGCCCACCCAGGCGCGGACTGTTGTGGAGGTACTCAATGATGGCGCGTGCTATCGCCAAGCCGTCGTAAGTACTGGTTCCTCGTCCGATTTCATCCAGGATGACCAGACTGCGCCGAGTTGCGTGGTGCAGGATATTCGCTGTTTCAAGCATTTCAACCATAAATGTACTTTGGCCCGTCGCGATATCATCGTGTGCGCCTATTCGCGTGAAGATACGATCGACGAGTCCGATTCGGGCTCGCTCCGCGGGAACGAAGGATCCGATTTGAGCCATCAAAACGATGAGCGCGGTTTGGCGCAACCAACTGCTTTTCCCCGCCATGTTAGGGCCGGTCAAAACGACGATCTGAGTGGCGTCCGTGTTGAGTTCGGCATCGTTTGGCACGAACTCTCCCGCACCCAAAACCGTTTCTATTGTCGGGTGACGACCAGCGACGATTTCGATCTTGGTCGAGTCGTCTAACTCGGGGCGCACGTACCGGCGCTGGACTGCAACCTCTGCCAACGTCGACAAGGTATCGAGGCGGGCGAGTGCCCGTGCCGCGATCAGCAATCGCGAACTGCACCCGGCCACTTCCGCCACGAGCCGTCGGAACGTGCTCGCTTCAATCGCAGAGAGCGTTTCCTGTGCGGTAAGGACGACGATTTCGTACTCTTTGAGTTGAGGAGTGAAGTAGCGCGTTGCGTTTGCCAGGGTCTGTTTCGGTATGTAATCGGCGGGTAGCACCGAACCGTTGGGAGTCCCTTTGGCGGCAAGCTCGCGCTCGGCGTTCGCGAGAGCGGCCGCGGTAAGCTCGATGTAGTAGCCAAAGACCTTGTTGTACCCGACTTTGAGGGATCGCACACCGGTCCGCTCGCGCTCGGTGCGCTCGAGTCCGGCAATCCAATCGCGTGCTTCCTGCGCCCGTCGGTGATGCCCGTCAAGTTCCGGCGCGAACCCTGGGCGAAACAATGTGCCGCCTGAAAGCGTGACTGGTGGATCGTCGACAAGTGCTTGATTGAGCAACCGGTAAACCGATCCGACATCGGGCATATCATCGATTTCAGTGAGTTGTTTTGCAAACGCTTGAAGTGTGGAAACGAGCGCCAAGGAGGCCCGGAGTGCGGACAAATCACGCGGCGTGGCTATGCCGGCAACGGCACGATTGACCAGCCGCTCGATGTCGGACATTCCGCCCAGAATACGGCGAATCTCGGCCCGCGTTAGCGCGTCCTCGACGAAGAACTCGACCCTGTCGTGGCGTTCTCTCAACTCCTCGAGATCCAGCAGCGGTTGCCCAATCCATCTTCTTAGCAAACGCGCACCCATCGATGTGCGTGCTTGATCGAGGACGCCGATGAGGCTATGGCGACGCTCTCCACTTCCGCTCTCAGTTAGCTCAAGATTACGGCGAGTCTGTGCATCGAGCGTCATGAATTGATCGAGACTGTATGTCGACAGCGCGGCGATTTGATGTACGCCACCTACCTGCGTGTCCTGCACGTATTGCAGGAGCGCTCCGGCTGCGACGATCGCGAATGGCTTGCCCGCACATCCATAGCCGTCGAGGGAATCCACCTGAAAGTGACGATGTAATGCGTCACGCGCCCGGTCCGGTTGCCATCGCCAGGCCTCGGTTCGGCTTAGAGTTGCTGATCCTACCGTTCGTGATGCTTCGTCATGGATACCTGCCAATTCCAAACCGTCCGGCAGCACGATTTCTGCCGGTTGAAGCCGGAGGAGTTCCCGCGCAGCGGCCAACTTTGCTTCATCGTTGTTGTCGACGAAGGCCTCTGTTGTAGTAAATTCTCCGGTGCTAACATCCGCGGAGGCGACTCCGAAGCGCGGTCCATCAATGACGACGGCGGCAATGAAGTTGTTGGACCTCCCATCGAGTGTCGTCGGATCCAAAATCGTGCCTGGCGTGACGATCCGCGTCACGTCCCGATCGACGAGTCCGCGTCCCTTAGAAACTTGACCAACCTGTTCGCAAACAGCTACTTTATGACCCGCGGTGATAAGACGGCCGATGTGTGACTCGGCTGCATGGTGAGGAATGCCGGCCATCGGCACTCGCTGTCCTTTTCCCATTTCCCGACCAGTGAGCACAATGTCGAGGACCTTCGCGGCAATCTCCGCGTCGCCGTCGAACGTCTCATAAAAGTCGCCGAGCCGAAACAACAGGATCGTGTCAGGAAAGCGGGACTTAATCTGTAGGTACTGGCGACGAAGTGGCACGTCTCGCTCGCCCGTAACGTCTGGAGCGCCGTCGGCGCCGGTCAGTGTTGTCATTGACTGTTTCGTGGTCGTCACGCAATGCTCCGTTTGGCACACCGGTGGGCTGATGGCACCAACGCTTGGCTCGTCGCAGCGCTATCGTCGGGACGTCGATCTCCGCGTTGCGGGAATAGTCGAGAATGGGGCGACGACGTGTAGACTACGGCACGCGCCGCGGTCTGAGCAAGGGCGATTGCGCTCTTGCATTTCAAGCGACGCAGGAATGGAAGATGAGCCACGAAGGAGGCACCGAGTTGGCCCGGTTTGTTGCGCTATTGACGTTTGGTGATCAGGAGCGGCGGCTCGAGGTGCGACCGCGGCACCGTGAGTATCTTGCCGCGCTCTATGAACAAGGAAAGCTCCTCGAATCGGGACCGTTTGCGGACGACGAGGGAGCACTCATCATATACGATGCGGCAAACGACGCCGAAGTTCAGGCTCTGATCGCCGAGGATCCGTATACAAAGGCGGGCGTGATTGCACATTTGGACGTGCGTCAGTGGCGCCGCGTCATTCCGCCGGACTAACCGGCACGACAGTCTTGACCTCGCCCTTGGGGTCGACAATGAGGGCGGTCGAGGCCATTCCGACAAAGTAGCCGTGATCGACGACACCGGGAATGGCCTTGATCAGGTTGGCCAACGATGGGGCATCACTCACCGGACCGGTGACGCAGTCGAGGATGAAATGTCCACCGTCCGTTAGAAACGGGTGAGATGAAGGCGCGGCGTCAAGACGTCGCAGCGTCACGCTTAGGCCGAGTGCTTCAAGCGCGGCGGATGTGTGATGCCAAGCAAACGGAACGACCTCTACGGGTAGGGGCGTCCGCATTCCGAGCCGGGGGACAACCTTTTCGGACGCAGCGACGACGACGAATTGACGGCATGCGCGGGCAACCAGCTTTTCGAAGAGCAATGCCCCGCCTCGGCCTTTCGTGAGGTTGAGTGCCGGGTCGATCTCGTCCGCTCCATCGACGCCAACGTCAATGCTGTCGATGCGATCGATCGAAACGAGGGGAATCGCGAGACTGGAAGCGAGGCGTTCCGTATTGCGAGAAGTCGCAATACCTTCAATGAGGAGACCCTCGGAAACGCGGTCCCCGAGAGCCCGAATGAAGGCTTCCGCGGTCGAACCCGAACCAAGTCCTACGCGGGTGTCTGGTTCGACCAATAATGCGGCGTGACGTCCCAGGATCGCGAGTCTCTCAGGAAGTTCCATCGATCAGGACATCGCCCGGAGAAGGGCCGTGGCCGCTGTTTGGCCCAGCAACAAGACAATCCGATGTCCTTTGTCGACGGAGCGTTGGCAATTCGCCATCAGTCGGCGCCTCCATCGGGCAATAGTTTCGCGGCAAAAATCAACGCGTCCTCGAATACCACATCCCGACCAAACATCCGAAGTTCGTCGCTGAGGAGGCTTGGCAGGTCCAACGATCGGGTGAAGGTTAGTCGCGCGACGGGAGCCCGATCGGTCACCGTTCCCGTAGTGATCAGTCCATTCTGTGATTCGCGCTCGATCGAGAAAACGCACGGCGCGTCGTCGGAGGTGCGTAGATCGATGCGAAGAAGGCTCTCCGCGTTGAACTCACCCGGCTCTGGTTGGAGCCGTAGCACAATCTCGCGCTGCTGACCTCTCGACCCGGCCCGCAAAGTCAGACGCCAGCCCGTGCCGGCACGAACCAGTTCTCCAGGCGCATGCCAACCCAATCGCGTAGCGAGCCATCCTGCCAAAAGGAGTCCCGACGCCAGCCTACTGTTTTCGGAGTCGCCGTCGTAACCATAGGAGATTGCAACTTCATCGATACGATCGATGCTCGCCAATGCGATCGCATCGTCGTAGAACTGGGCGATGAGATGACGCCACGGGGTCAATCGTGCCCATGTCAAGTCGCTCAGATGGATTTCGGATTGGCGCACGCCGGCCAATCGGGCCAGCATGCGAATCGTTTCCAAAGACCGATTAACCGCTGTCGTGTCAACGATCAACCTATCACAAATATCGGTGAGCTCGTCGAAAAGTGGATGTCTCAACAGCGATTGGGAGTGCCACCAGAGAAAGTCCGGAAGTTCTGGAATCAGCAGTGTCGACGCGATGTTCGCCAGGGAAGACGCCCGCTTACTGTTTGCCATCACCGTCACCGTCTCATAGATGACTGGAGGTCTATCGCGTCCAACCGGACGTTGGTAGACGGCGGTACGGATGGTCAGCTGATCTTCTTCGTGATGCGGTCCGTCCGTGACGAGAATAACCGTGCGCGATGGGCAGAATTCCCTCAGGTGGCCAATCACATCGGAGATGTCTCGCGCGGTCTCCACCGAGTCACACAAGACGACCAGATTGACCGTTGACGCGCGCATGGTGATTTGGTCGGTCGACCGGACTTGTTCAATGTCGGCCGGGCCAGACGCTGGGTCACGTACTTCAGCCCAGAGATAGTCGAGCGCCTGCTGGACGATCTTCGCGTCGACGGAGTGCGTTTCCCAGGTGGTGGCGGCGACCGGAAATGCTGATGCTCGATCAACAGACGGGTCCAGGGGTGGCGTAGTCGTCATCGCTCGATGCCTCGGCGTGAAACTATGGCCGCCGCCAATGACGGCCATCTCGTTCCAATAGCGACTCGGCCTCTTTTGGTCCCCATGTACCTGCCTCGTAGGGGAAGACCGGAGATGCAGGACGCTCGCTCCAACCGTCCAGGATCGATTGCGTTAACGCCCAGGCCAGTTCGACTTCGTCCCGCCGCGCGAAAAGCGTCGGGTCGCCCAGCATGGCATCGAGGAGCAGACGTTCGTAGGCATCAGGGCCCGCCTGTCCAAAACTGGCGCCGTAGAGAAAGTCCATACGCACTGGGCGCAACTGGGTGGCGGCGCCAGGAACTTTTGCCGCAAACCGGAGCGTGATCCCTTCGTCCGGTTGAATACGCATCGTGAGGACATTCGGCGCCAGGTCGGGAGCACCCCGGCCCTTGAACATGAGATGCGGCACATTCTTGAACTCGATTG